>JAYOXJ010000080.1:0-5435 GCA_038152725.1 Rhodospirillaceae bacterium | reverse complement strand
CGGAACCGCAAGATCCAGGGGGACGGCTGGGTGATCCGGAGATGCCGGCTGGCATCCTTTTCCGGCGCGGATTCCTGCGGTGGCGGCGTCTTGGCCATTTGTTAAGGGTTTTCCTGTTATGCGTTTTCGACTGTAATGCCCGGCCCGTAAGGGCTAAATTCAACCCTCACTCTGACGAGAGCCGTTAGGCCATGATCGTATACCAGCTTCATTGCGGCAATGACCACGAGTTCGAGGCCTGGTTCCTGGACAGCGCCACTTACGAGGTGCAGGCCAAGAACGGCGACGTCGCATGTCCCTATTGCGGTAATACCAAGGTCGGCAAAGCGATCATGGCGCCGCGCATCGCGCCGAGACGGTCCGGACCGTCCGATGCCGATATCGGCCGCGCCGAGACGCGTGCGCGCGAATTGGCGGAACGCATCCTCGAGGCGGTCGGCGATATCCGTCGCCATGTGGAAGCCAACTGCGATGATGTCGGCGACAAGTTCGCCGACGAGGCACGGCGCATCCACTACGGTGAGGCCGAGGAGCGCGGCATCTTCGGCCGCGCCACCGACGACGAGGCCGAGGCGCTCGACGAGGAAGGCATCGAGTTCTACCGATTGCCGCAGCCCCGCCGCAACAGCTGAGCATCGGCGTAGTGGCCGGGCCGGTCAGCTGCCCGTCTTCTTTCTAGCGAAAACCATGTAATTGACGTCGAGATCGTCGGCGAGCTCCCAGCTGTCGTCGAGCGGCCGGTAGACGACGCCCGTGAGCGCATCGATCTCCAGGCCGAGCGGCCGGAGTAGGCGGCCGAGTTCGGACGGGCGGCGGAACTTGCGCCAGTCGTGCGTGCCCGGCGGCACCCACCTCAACAAGTATTCCGCACCCACCTTGGCGAGCGCCAGGGACTTGAGCGTGCGGTTGAGCGTGGAAAGCACCATCGCGCCCTCCGGCCTAAGCAGTCCAGCGGCGGCGGCGAGAAAGGCGCCGAGGTCGGCGACGTGTTCGACCACTTCCATGGTCAGAACGACGTCGTAAGTCTCGGTGCCGCCGGCAAGGTCTTCCGGCGGCTGATGGCGATAGTCGATATCGAGGCCGACTTCCTGGGCATGCGTGCGCGCCACTTCGATGGCCTCCTTGCCGGCATCGATGCCGGTGACGGTGGCGCCCAAGCGGCAAAGCGGCTCGCACAGGAGCCCGCCGCCGCAGCCGATGTCGAGTACGCGAAGGCCGTCGAGCGGCCGCGGCGCCAACGGGTCGCGGCCGAAATGCGCCGCTAAATGGTCGCGGATGAAGGTCAGGCGGGCCGGGCCCATCTGATGCAACGGCCGGAACTTGCCCTCGGTATCCCACCATTCGCCGGCGATGGCGGCGAAACGCCTGATCTCGTCGTCGGCGACGGTGCCGCCGCTCGGCGTCGGCGTGGCGCTCGGCGGCGCGGTTTCGCTGGCGGCAGGGGTCATCGCGGTCTCCGGGGCGTGGCGGATTTCCGCCACGCGTGCCTCGCTCTTGTCATGGTTTCCGTTTATAGAGTATGTATGCGCCGCCCACGCCGCAACCCGCCAAATCCGACGGCCCATGGAAACCTTCCATGGGTGTTTTTGCGGGGCCGCGGATTGACGAATCACGGAGTTCGCTGAGATGGCCCGCATCGTGCAGAAATTCGGAGGGACCTCGGTCGCCGACATAGAGCGCATCCGCGCGGTCGCCAAGCGGGTCAAGGCCGAGGTCGATGCCGGCAACGAAGTCGCCGTGGTGGTCTCCGCCATGGCCGGCGTCACCAACCAGCTGGTTTCCTATGTCGAACAGGTGTCGCGCATTTACGATGCGCGCGAGTACGACGTCGTCGTTTCCACCGGCGAACAGGTGACGTCCGGGCTGCTCGCGCTCATGCTGCAGGAAAGCGGTATCGATGCGCGCTCCTGGCAGGGCTGGCAAATCCCGATCAAGACCGACGGTGCGCACGGCAAGGCCCGTATCGAAAGCATCGAGACCGAAGAAATGGAGCGCCGCCTGAAGCTCGGCCAGGTCATTGTGGTCCCGGGCTTCCAGGGGCTCGGCCCGGACAACCGCGTCACCACGCTCGGGCGCGGCGGCTCCGATACGTCGGCCGTCGCCCTGGCCGCGGCGCTAAATGCCGACCGCTGCGACATCTATACCGATGTCGACGGCGTCTATACGACCGACCCTCGCATCGTGCCGCAGGCACGCAAACTCCATAAGGTGACCTACGAGGAAATGCTGGAAATGGCCTCGGTCGGCGCCAAGGTGCTGCAGACCCGCGCCGTCGAGATGGCGATGAAACATCGCCAGCGGGTGCAGGTACTCTCCAGCTTTAGTGACGAACCCGGAACGCTCGTTGTCGATGAGGATGAAATCGTGGAAAAGGAACTGGTAAGCGGCATCGCCTACAGCCGCGACGAAGCCAAGATCACGCTGGTTAAAGTGCGTGACAAGCCGGGCGTGGCGGCGGCCATCTTCGGCCCGCTGGCGGACGCCAATATCAACGTCGACATGATCGTGCAGAACGTGTCCGACGACGGGCAGGCCACCGACCTTACCTTCACCGTCGCCAACGCCGACCTGGATCGTGCGGTCAAGACCATCGAAGGCTGCCGCCAGGAGCTAGGATATGATAGGCTGGTGCACGACGCCAAAGTGGCCAAGATTTCGGTCGTCGGTGTCGGTATGCGCAGCCATGCGGGCGTGGCTCTGACCATGTTCCGCACCCTCGCCGCGCGGGGCATCAACATCCAGGTGATCTCCACCTCCGAGATCAAGGTCAGCGTGCTGATCGAGAAGGAATACACGGAGCTCGCCGTGCGCGCGCTCCATACGGCTTACGGCCTGGACTCCGAATAAGTCCGACGCCAGCTTCCACGGGCGAACCGGCGTTTCGCCGGAACCTCGCTGGCGCCGCGGGAAGGACGATATGAGCACCACCGGCTCAAGCTACGGACATCCGATCTCCGCCCCGCGCCGCTTGCTGGCGCGGGTGCGCGACGTTATGGCCGCCGGTGGATCGCTGTCGGCCGAGGCGCGCCTCGACCGGATCGTCCGGATCATCGCCACCGACATGGTCGCCGAAGTGTGCTCGGCCTACGTGCGCCGTGCCGGCGACCAGTTGGAGCTGTTCGCCACCCAGGGACTGAAACCCTCTGCTATCCACAACACGCGGCTCTACTTCGGCGAGGGCATCGTCGGCGATATCGCCGCGGCGGCGCGCCCGTTCGCGCTCTCGGACGCACAGCAGCATCCCAATTTCGCCTACCGGCCGGAAACCGGCGAAGAGGTCTACCACTCGATGATGGGGGTGCCGGTACTGCGTGCCGGCCGCGTCATCGGCGTACTCGCGGTACAGAACCGCACCCGGCGACAGTACACTGACGAAGAGGTCGAAACCCTTCAGACCGTGGCCATGGTTTTGGCCGAACTGATCGGCGGCGGCGAACTGATCGACCTCAGGGAGCTGCAGCCGGGCGGCGGCCCGTCGGCCAGGCCGCTCCGGATCGAGGGCCTCGAGCTCAACGCTGGGCTCGGCATCGGCATTGCAGTCGTGCACACACCCAAAGTCCGCGTCGACCGGTTGGTCGCCGAGGATCCGGCCGAGGAGCGCGAGCGCCTGCATGCTGCCTTCAAGGCCATGCACGGCGAATTGGACACGCTCCTGCAGAGCGACGTGCTGGCCGACGGCGGCGAGCATCGCGACGTGCTCGAGACCTACCGCTTGATCGCCGAGGACGCCGGCTGGCTGACCCGCATCGAGGACGCCATCGAGCGCGGCCTTACTGCCGAAGCGGCGGTGCAGCGCGTCCAGAACGATATCCGTGCGCGCATGGGTCAGGTCTCGGACCCTTACCTGCGCGAACGCGTCGCCGATCTCGATGATCTCGCCTATCGGCTGATCGGACATTTGGTCGGCGAGGATCAGGAGGCAAAACCCGACGCACTGCCCGAGCGAGCCATCCTGATCGCCCGCAACATGGGCCCGGCCCAGCTCCTCGACTACGAGGCCGAGCGCCTTGCCGGCGTGGTGCTGGAAGAAGGCTCGCCGGCGAGCCATGTCGCTATTATCGCGCGCGCCCTCGATATCCCCGTCGTCGGCCATGCCCGTGATGTGCTCTCCGCTGTCGATTCCGGCGATACCGTGGTGGTCGACGCCAGTCACAGCCATGTCTACCTGCGTCCTGGGCCAGAAATTCTCAGTGCCTTCGAAGCCGGCTACAAGAGTTTCCAGGCCGAGCGCGAGCGCTACGCCGAGCTTCGCAACCAGCCGGCCAGGACCGTCGACGGCCACGACATCGATCTCCTGATCAACGCCGGGCTCTCCATCGATTTGCCCAACCTGGAACGCACTGGTGCCGTCGGCATCGGGCTCTTCCGCACCGAAATAGCGTTCATGGCGCGCTCCAAGTTCCTCGGCGTCGACGAGCAGACAGAGCTCTATACCCAGGTGCTCGACGGTGCGGAGGGCCGATCTGTGACGTTCCGCACGCTCGACATCGGCGGCGACAAGGTGTTGCCGCATTGGGGCAGCGCCGACGGTGAGAACCCGGCCATGGGCTGGCGCGCCATCCGCGTCTCGCTCGATCGCCCGGCGCTGCTGCGCCAGCAGGTCCGCGCGATGATTCGAGCCGCCGCCGGGCGCGAGCTCAAGGTGATGTTCCCGATGATCGCAGAGGTCGCGGAATTCAAGGCGGCGCGCGAATTGTTCGACAAGGAGTGGCGCCGCGAGCAGAGCCGTGGCAACCCGCTACCGAAATCGCTCATGGTCGGCGCCATGCTGGAAGTGCCGAGCCTGGCCTTCCAGTTGCCGGCGTTGCTGAAGCTGGCGGATTTCATTGCTGTCGGTTCGAACGATCTCGGCCAGTTCCTGTTCGCCCAGGACCGCGGTGACCCGCGCCTCGCCGGGCGTTACGACATGCTGTCGCCGATCGTGCTGCGTTTCCTCAAGACCGTGGTCGAGCATTGCGACGCAGCCGGCGTGCCGGTAAGCCTCTGCGGTGAGATGGCCGGGCGGCCGCTCGAAGCCATGGCGCTGGTCGGCCTCGGTTTCCGTCGGATTTCGATGGCGGCGACGGCGATCGGCCGGGTCAAGGCGATGATCTGCGCCCTCGACGCGGCGGCATTGGCGGAGCGCATCGATGGGCTCCTCGATTCGCCCGAACACAGTCTGCGCGATCAGCTCGAGGCCTTCGCCGGCGAGTACGAGATTTCGCTATAGGGTTTGGTAATGAGACTTGGAACAGCCTTTATTTTGAGTAATGTAGGGCCATGAGCGAGCAGACCAACTCGAAGCCGGGCACCCAGCCGGAAGCGGGCGACAGTGCCGGGGTCGGCGCGCTTCTGCGTGCGTCCCGTCAGCGGGTCGGCGAGGAGCTGCGCGACGTCGCGTCGATGTTGCGTATCCGCTATCCCTACCTCGAAGCGATCGAGGAGGGGCGCTATTC
>JAYOXJ010000079.1:10141-12064 GCA_038152725.1 Rhodospirillaceae bacterium | reverse complement strand
GCGCCGAAGCGCACGACGGCGATGGCGGCGACGAAAGCGCCGTTGATCAGGTTGGCGGTGATGTAGAGCTGCAGCGCGCGGCGCATGTCCTGCACTGTGGCCCGCGCGCGACCGTCGCCGATCCAGGGATCGTCGACGACGTGGCCGGTGTAGCGCCGCGGTCCGGCCAGCGCCAGACCGAGCGCGCCGGCCATCGGCGCTTCGGCCCAGCCGGCGTTGGGCGAGCGGTGCTTGGCGGCGTCCCGTAGCATCACCTTGAAGGCGCCCGACGGGTTTGCCCCGCGCTGGAAGCAGGCGGCCAGGGCGATGAAGAGGCCGGCCAATCGCGCCGGGATGAGATTGAGCACATCGTCCAGCCGCGCGGCGGCCATGCCGAAATGCCGGTAACGCGTGTTGTTGTGGCCGATCATCGAATCCATGGTGTTGACCGCCTTGTAGACGGCGATGCCGGGCAGGCCGAACAGCACATACCAGAACACCGGCGCGACCACGCCGTCGGCGAAGTTCTCGGCCAGGCTCTCGATGCCGGCGCGCGCCACGCCGTGTTCGTCCAATTGCGCCGGGTCGCGTCCGACGATGGCCGAGACGGCGGTGCGGCCGGCTTCCAGGCTTTCGCCGAGGCCTCGGACCACCGCCTGGACATGATCGTAGAGACTGCGCGCGGCGAGCAGCACCGTCACCAGGATCAGTTCGAGCGGCCAGCCGAACGGATGCGTGCGTGCGATCCAGGCGATCGGCAGCGTGATCGCCAGGACCAGCGCTATGACGAAAACCACCAGCAACCCGCCCCTGACCAGCCGGTCGACGTCGCCACGGTTGTCGCGGTTGAGCTTGCGCTCCAGCGTCTCGATGACGCCGCCGAGCCAGGCGACGGGATGGCGGATGCGCCGGTAGATGAACTCCGGATCGCCCATGTAGGCGTCGATCACCATGGCCAAAATCAACAGGACCAGCGGGTCGAGGCCGGCGTAAGCGCCGGGGCCCGCCCGCCACGCTTCGCCCCAGGGTGAGAATCCGAACATGAGCGAGAATGCAGGCGGGCGCGTCGGCGCGTCAACACCCGCTCACATTTGGTTAACAAATCTTCCTGTATTTTCAGGACGCTTATGAGGTACCAATAGGCACGGAACTCAAGGACGCCGGTCTCGCGCTGCTGGATGCATTGTCGCGATTTTTTGCCGTCATGCCGACCTGGATGCTGGTCCTGGTGGTGTTCGTCGTCGCCGTGGTGTTCGGTCTCCTGGTCGGTATCGCGGTCGCGCGCGGGCGCGCGGCGCCGCGTGCCGCCCAGCCCGAGACGCCGGCCGCCGCACCGGTCAGGAAGGCGCTGCCGCCGCCCGAGAACCCGGCCGTGGTCGCCTACCGCGAATTCCTGGAAGCCAAGAAGATGGGCGGCGGCGACATCGACACCAAGGTGCGCGAATTCGCCTCGGCCTTGAAGGACATGCGCCAGAACCTCCGCGACCTGGTGCCGGGCGAACCGACCCGCCAGGCCGATGCCGATCAGGCGCGCGACGCGCTCGAGGCCGGCCGCTTCGACGAGGCGCTGGAAAAACTGGTCGAGCTCGGCGACGAGGAAGGCCGCGACGGCGTCGCCGCGCGCAATGCCGCCGCCAAGGCGCTGCTGGCCGCGGCGCTGGCCAAATCGGTGGCCGGCGATTTGTTGATTGCGCGCATGGAACCGAAGGCGGCGGCGAGCCGCTTCGCCGAGGCCGTCGAACTGTTGCCCGAGGTGCACGAGGAACTGCTGGCCGAGCTCTTGAACAAGCACGGTACCGCCGCCTATCAGGCCGGCGAATCGGGCCTCGCCATCCAGTCCTTCGAGCAGTCGCTGGAACTGCTGCAGCGCCGGCTCGGCAAGAACCACCCGGACGTGGCGGCGGCCTTGAACAATCTCGCCCTCTTGTATTATTCGCGCGGCGA
>JAYOXJ010000079.1:0-10103 GCA_038152725.1 Rhodospirillaceae bacterium | reverse complement strand
CCTCTCTATCGCCGCTCGCTCTCGATCGACGAGATGACGCTCGGCAACGACCACCCGGGCGTCGCCACCGATCTGAACAACCTGGCGCTCCTGTACAAGAAGCAGGGCAACCTTGAGGCCGCCGAGCCGCTATTGAAGCGCGCGCTCATGATCAAGGAAAAGAACTTCGATCCAGGCCACCCCAGTCTGGCGACGGGGCTCAAGAACTATGCGTCCGTCCTGAAGGGTCTTGGGCGCGAGGAGGAAGCGGCGGCCTACGAGCGCCGCGCCACGACGCTGCCGCCCGCGCGCCGCACGGCGGCCGAGTAAGGCCCGGCATGGCAGGTCGGGCTGAATTGTCGGCCCCGCCGAGGCGCCAACTCACCCGAAATATCCCAGCGTCCGCCACCAGAGATAGGTCAACGGCAGCAATATCAGCACGGTCAGCAGCGAGAGCGTGACGGTCAGCTTGCTGCCATCGGCCAGTCCCACGCCACCGAGTCGCAGGCCGGCAATGATTGGCGGTGCCTGATAGGGAAGGAACACGGTGCAATAGCCGCTTGCGATGATCATCAGCACCGTCATTACCGGCAGACTCGCGGAATCGGCAATGCTGCCGGCAAAGGGCGCGAGCACGGCAATGGTGCCGGGCAAAGTGGCGATGAACGTCAGCGCGATATTGATCGCCGAGAATATGCCGTAGGTATAGCCCGGTTCGCCCGGCCGGAAGTCGGCGGCGGCAAACAGTTTTCCGACGATCAATTCGCCTGCGCCGCTTTGGGCGATAACGGCACCGAGCGAGATCACGGTGGCGACGTTGAACAGCGCGATGAATCCGCTCGATCGTCCCTTGAAGTCCATGACGGAAATCACGCCAAGCCCTGGCAGCAGGCAGATTCCGGCGGCGACGACGGCGATCCAACCCGGCGCGATGCCGTGAATGAAGTCGGTCGCCCACATGCCGACCGTGACGACGATGATCGCTGCGAGGCGTTTACCTTCGGCGCCGAGTGCAGGTGGCGGCGGCTGGTCCGGGGTCGCGTCGGGGACGCGGTCGTTGAATAGCCAACAGATCACCCCGACCAGCAGCAACGCTTTCAGCGCGCCGGCGACCGGGAAATGCATGAGCAGGTATTCACCGTAAGTGATCTTGATGCCGTAAATCCGCTCTGCCATGCCGGCCAGCAGGACATTGGGGAAGTTGGACGGCAGGATGGTCATCGGAATGTAGAAACTGGAAATACCCACGGCCAGAGCCATGCCCGTCCGGCCCTTGCTGCCGGGTTGGAAACCGAGGCGGTCGGCCAGCGCGAGCACGATCGGCATGAGGATGATCATCCGTGCGATCGCGGCCGGAATCAGGAATGCGAGAACAACCGCGCCGAATACGATACCGGCGATCAGCCGGGGATAGGATTGACTCAGGTGACGGACGAAGACCTCGGCGACCCGCCGGCCAAGCCCGGTTTTGATCGCCGCGATGCCGATCACGACGCCGCCGGCGATCAGCCAGAACGCACTCGACCGCAGGCTCGAAAGGACGACCTCGGCGGGCGCCGCCTGGAACACCAAGGCGAGCGAGAAATAGAGGGCCGACACCTGGAATTCCGGCAGGCCGTTGGTCGCCATCAGGCCGATGATCAAGACCGTCAAGGCCAGCATCATCGCCGTCTTCGGGTTTGCCGCGTCGGGCATCGGCGCCAGGAAGGTGCCGAGCGCAAGAATCGCAACCAGGACAATCGGCAGCGGTCGGTAGTTGGTCAAAAGGACGGCCCCCTCGGTCGAACTGCATTTCTTATTATGTCAGTTCTCGGCGGGCGTCACGCCGCCAATGTATTTGCCCGCATACCCTTGCCCTGGGCGGCCGATGGCTTAGAGCGTCTTCAGCCAGGCGATGATGTCGTCCTTGCCGATGCTGGGCGTGGCCCCGTGGCCGCCGAATAGCGCTGCCTGAACACGGGCGACTTCCGATCCGGCGGCGAAGCGCCTAGAGTGCGCGCCGACGCAGCCCAAGAGGAACAACACATGAAAGTCGAAACCCTGACGCCGGCGGGTTCGCCCGAACCGATCGGCGCTTACTCGCACGTCGCCATGGCCGGCGGCTTCATCACCATCGGCGGCCTCGGCGGCATCGATCCGAAGACGGGCGTCATCGCCGGCCCCGACGTCGGCTCGCAGACCCGGCGCATCCTGCAAAGCTTCGACGAAATGCTGCGGACCGTCGGCTCCGATCTGGGCCATGTCCTGCACGTCCATGTCTTCCTGAAGGACATGGCCGACTTCCAGGAGATGAACGCCGCCTTCGCCGAGGCCATGGGCACGCACCGCCCGGCGCGCACCGTGATCGCCGCCAAGGAACTGCCGAAGCCGCAGTTCCGCGTGCTGATGAACCTGACGGCGGTGCAGGCCGGTGCATGACCCCATGCGCTAATCGCGCGGGGCTTTTTCCCTGGGTGTAATGCTGTATAGTCCCGTCTGCCGTCGCGGGCGCCGGAGGCCATGACCAGCGCGCGGGATGGCGGCGGGCCGGAAATCGGCCGCGCCCCTGATAACGCTCGAAGGCAAGGACCAAGCGATGACGGACGATTTCGCCGTAATGATTTGCGGCCACGGCTCGCGCGACGACGCGGCCATTGAAGAATTCAATTCCCTCGCGGTGCATCTCAGGAACCGGCTGCCGGGACTCGACGTCGAGTCGGGTTTCCTCGAATTCGCCAAGCCGGTGATCCGCACCGGGCTCGACAAGCTAAAGGAACGCGGCGCGAAGAAGATCATCTGCCTGCCGGGCATGCTGTTCGCAGCCGGCCACGTGAAGAACGACCTGCCGTCCGAGATCAACAATTTCGGCGCCGAGAACCCCGGCATAGAGATGGTGTTCGGACGCGAGCTGGCGATCGATTCGAAATTGTTGAAGGCGGCGCGCCAGCGCATCGAGGAGGCCGAGCGCGCGGCCGGCGACCACATCGCCCGCGAAGACACGCTCTTGATGGTGGTCGGACGCGGTACCAACGATTCGGATGCCAACTCCAACGTCTCCAAGGTGGCGCGCATGCTGTGGGAGGGCATGGGCTTCGGCTGGGCCGAGGTGAGCTACTCGGGCGTCGCCTTCCCGCTGGTCAACGAGGGCTTAGAGCGAGCGCTCAAGCTCGGCTACAAGCGCATCATCGTGTTCCCCTACTTTATGTTCACCGGCATCCTGGTCCGGCGTATCTACAGCTGGGCCGACGAAGCCGCTGCCGCAAATCCGGGGGTCGAGTTCGTCAAGGCGAGCTATCTGAACGACCATGACGACCTGATCGACTGCTTCCTCGACCGCATCACCGAGGCGCTCGAGGGCACCAACACCATGAACTGCCTCCTGTGCAAATACCGCGAGCAGATCATCGGCTACGAAAAGGATCAGGGCGCGGCGCAGGTTGGCCACCATCATCATGTCGTCGGTATCGGCACCGACGGTCACGGTGCCGCCGACCACGGCGTGCACCACGGTCACCATCATCACGGTCATGATCATGGGCATGGTCACGACCATGGGCACGATCATGGCCACGGCCACGGCCATGGCCATGGCCATCATCACCATCATGACCACGGGCATGACCACGGGCATGACCACGGGCATGATCATGGGCGCGATCATGGGCACGGGCACCACCATCACCACGACAAGGACGACTGACGGGCGTTCGGGGCAGTGGCCATGTACGACTACATCCGCGATCCGGCCGAGATCTACCGGCGTTCGTTCGAGATGCTGCGGGCCGCCGCCGACCTGGCGCGGTTTCCGACCGCGCTCGCGCCTGTCGCAGAACGCCTGATTCATGCCTGCGGAATTCCCGAAATCGCCGCCGACATCGCCTGGGGCGGTGACGCACCCGGTGCCGTGCGCGCCGCGCTCGGTCAGGGCCGGCCGGTGCTGGTCGACGCCGAGATGGTCGCAGCCGGCATCATGAAGGCGAGATTGCCGGCTGAAAACGCGGTCATCTGCACCTTGAACGACCCGGAAGTGCCGGCGCTCGCCGCTGGCCGGGCGACGACGCGCTCGGCTGCTGCCGTCGAACGTTGGCAGCCGGTACTCGATGGCGCGGTCTGCGTTTTTGGCAACGCGCCGACAGCGCTCTTCCGGCTGCTCGAACTCCTCGCCGAAGGGGCGCCCAAGCCCGCCGCCATCCTGGGATTTCCGGTCGGCTTCATCGGCGCCGCCGAATCGAAGGACGCGCTGATCCGCGATGCCGGCGACATTCCGTTCATCACGCTCAAGGGACGGCTCGGCGGCAGTGCCATCGCGGCGGCGGCGCTCAACGCGCTCTTGGTGGAGACTCCTCGATGAGTGACGATCGCGCCGCCTGGCTCACCCTCGTCGGCATCGGCGAGGATGGCCTCGAAGGTCTCTCGGCGGAGGCCCGCGCTGCGGTCGCCGCCGCCGAGGTGCTGGTCGGCGGCGAGCGCCATCTCGCCAAGGCGCCGGAGAGCAAGGCCTTGAAGATGGGTTGGGGCAAGGATTTCAAGGCCGGCGTCGCCGCCATCCAGGCGCACGAAGGCAAGCGCGTCGTCGTTCTGGCATCGGGCGATCCCATGCACTACGGCGCCGGCGCCACGCTGGCGCGGCGCTTCGGGCTCCATGCGCTCCGGATCATTCCCGCACCCGGCGCCTTCTCGCTTGCCGCCGCGCGCATGGGCTGGTCGCTGCCCGAGGTCACCTGCATGACCGTGCACGGCCGCGCGCTCGAGCGGGTCAATCTGCATCTCGTGCCGGGCGCGCGCCTGATCATCTTGAGCTGGGACGGACGCACACCCGGAGAGCTGGCGGCGCTGCTCACGGAAAAGGGTTACGGCGAGAGCGCCGTTACCGTACTCGAACACATGGGCGGTCCCGACGAACACCGCATCGAGGCCTCCGCCGCCGGCTGGGCCGATGTGGAAGTCGCCGCGCTCAACACCGTCTGCGTCGACTGCGTCGCCGGGCCGGACGCCAGGGCCTGGTCGCGGGCGTCTGGACTGCCGGAAGCGGCCTTCCGCCACGACAACATGATCACCAAGCGCGAGGTCCGCGCGGTGACGCTGGCCATGCTCGGCCCGCTTCCCGGCGAGACACTCTGGGACATCGGTGCCGGCAGCGGCACCGTCGCCATCGAATGGCTACGGCTCGAGCCCGCTGCGAAGGCCGTCGCCATCGAACGCGATACCGAGCGCCTCGCCAATATCCGCGACAACGCCCGCACCTTGGGCGTGCCGGAATTGGAAATCGTCGAGGGCAGCGCTCCGCAAGCGCTTGATGGTATCGAGGGCGCGCCCGACGCCGTCTTTGTCGGTGGTGGCGTCTCCGATCGGGCCGTGCTCGATGCCGCCTGGGGCCGCCTCAAGTCCGGCGGGCGCCTGGTCGCCAATGCCGTCACGCTCGACGCGCAGGAAGCGTTGCTCCGGTTTCGCGGCGAGCACGGCGGCGAGATGACCCGCATCGCGGTGGCGCGCGCCGGCGCGGTCGGCCGCTTGTCTGGTTTCCGCCCGGCCATGGAGGTTTGGCAATTGCGAACGGAGAGGCTGCGATGACCGGCACACTATACGGCCTCGGCGTCGGCCCCGGCGATCCCGAACTGATCACGCTGAAGGCGCACCGCATCCTGCAGGCCGCCGCCGTCGTCGCCTATCCGGCACCCGATACCGGCGAGAGCCTGGCCCGCGCCATCGCGGCGCCGCATATCCCAGCGGGCCGCATCGAGATCGCCATCGTGACGCCGATGGTGCCGGGCAAGTTTCCGGCGCATGACGTCTACGACAAATATGCCGCCGATATTTCCACGCATCTTTCCGCTGGCCGCGACGTCGCCGTGCTCTGCGAGGGCGACCCGTTCCTCTACGGCTCCTTCATGTACCTGTTCGCGCGCCTCGCCGGCGATTTCCCGACCCGCGTCGTGCCCGGCGTGTCTTCGCTTGGCGCTTGCGCGGCGGCGGCGGGCGTGCCGCTGGTCGGGCGCAACGAGACGCTCGCGATCCTGCCCGGTCCCCTGCCCGAGGACGAATTGGAGGCGCGGCTCCGTGACGCCAGCGCCGCGGCGATCATGAAGCTCGGCCGGCATCTGCCGAAGGTGCGCCGGGTGTTGGAGCGCTTAGGCCTCACCCGCGACGCGCACTACGTGGCGCATGCCACCATGGATGAGCAGCGCGCAGTACCGCTTGCGGACGTGGCGGAAGAGACCGCGCCCTATTTCTCGATGATCCTGGTGCGCCGCTCGGGCGACGAAGCGGGCGCCGAGGCCGCGGTATGAACAACGTGCCGGCCATCATCGCCTTGACCCAAGCCGGCCTTGCTTGCGCGCGCCGAATCCAGGCCGCGCTGCCGGGCGCCGAGGTGCACGGCCTCAGCACCCGAACGGACGGCGCTGACGTTTCCTTCGCCGACACCATGGCGCATCTCCGCGAACTCTTTTCCGCCGGGCGGCCGATCATAGGCGTTTGCGCCGCCGGCATCCTGATCCGCGCCGTGGCACCGCTGCTGGTCGACAAGCAGGCCGAGCCGCCGGTATTGGCCGTCGCCGAGGACGGCAGTTCGGTGGTGCCCTTGCTCGGCGGCCATCATGGCGCCAACGCGCTGGCGCGCGACATCGCCGCCGCCTTGGGCGACCGCGCCGCCGTGACCACGGCCGGCGATCTCCGCTTCGGTCTCGCCCTCGACGCCCCGCCGGCCGGCTGGCGCGTCGCCAACCCGGCGGCCGCGAAGGGCGTCATGGCCGACATGCTGGCGGGGAAACCGGTGAAGCTCTCGGTCGAGAGCGGCGACGCCGGATGGCTCGCCAATGCCGGCTTCAAGGACGCGGGCGGGACCGAAGTCGTCGTCACCCATCGCGCGCTCGAAGGCCCCTTGGTGCTGCACCCGCCGGTGCTGGCGCTGGGTGTCGGCTGCGAGCGCGGCTGCGACGCGGCGGAATTGACCCAGCTCGCGCGAACGACATTAGCCGACGCCGGCCTCTCCGAAGCCGCCGTGGCGGCGGTGGTCTCCATCGACGTCAAGGCGGACGAGGCGGCGGTGCACATGCTGGCGCAAGAACTCGGCGTGCCGGCGCGATTCTTCACGGCCGCCGAACTGGAGGCGGAAACGCCACGCCTCGAAACCCCCTCCGATGTCGTCTTCGCCGAGGTCGGCTGTCACGGCGTCGCCGAGGGCGCAGCCCTGGCCGCCGCTGGGCCGGAAGGCACATTGCTCGTCGCCAAGAAAAAGTCCAAGTGCGCCACCTGCGCCGTGGGATTGAATGCCGGCGGTATCGATGCGGCGCGCGTCGGCGCCAAGCGCGGGCGGCTGACCGTCGTCGGCATCGGCCCCGGCCAATCGGCCTGGCGCACACCCGCCGTGACGGCGGCGCTGGCCCGCGCCGACGAAATCGTCGGCTATCGGCTCTATCTCGATCTGATCGAAGAAGTGATAGCCGGCAAGCCGACGCATTGCTCGGAACTGGCCGAGGAAGAGGCGCGCGTTCGGCTCGCGCTGGAGCGTGCCGCGGAAGGCCTCGACGTCGCGCTGGTCAGTTCCGGTGACGCCGGCATCTATGCGCTCGCCACCCTGGCTTTCGAGCTTCTCGACCGCGAGGACCGCCCCGAATGGAACCGGCTCGAGATCGCGGTCGAACCCGGCGTCTCGGCGATCCAGGCGGCAGCGGCGCGCATCGGCGCGCCCATCGGCCACGATTTCTGCACGGTGTCGCTCTCCGACCTGCTGACGCCCTGGGAGGTGATCGAACAGCGCCTCGCCGCCGCCGCCCAAGGCGATTTCATCGTGGCACTCTACAATCCGGTCTCCAAGCGCCGCCGCCATCAACTGCCGGCGGCGAGGGACGCGATGCTGAAGCACCGCCCCGGCACGACGCCGGTGGTGCTGGCGCGCAACCTGGGCCGCGAGGGCGAGAAACTGGACGTGATCCGCCTCGATGAACTGACGCCCGAGCGAGTCGACATGCTGACCCTGGTATTGATCGGCAACCGCCAGACGCGGCTGATCGAGCGCGGCGGGCGCAACTGGGTCTACACGCCGCGCGGTTACGCCGCTAAGATGGCGGACGTATAATAAGAAGGTGTTGGGAAGGGACACACCCTTAGGAAAGGAAAGCCATGAGACATCTGATAGCCTTCGCCGTGGCCCTGTTGCTGGCCGTGCCGGCAGTGGCGCAGAACCGCACCGGTAACGCCATCGACCGCGTCGTCGGCGAGGTCGGACAAATCCTGTTCGATGCCGCCGAGCGCGCGATCATCGAAACCTATTACGGCCGTACCGCCACCGTGATCTTGCAGGAAGACACGAGCGCCAAGCAGGGAAAACACAAGCAGGGCAAGGACAAGGGGCGCGGCCTGCCGCCGGGCCTCGCCAAGAAAGGCGGCAATCTGCCGCCGGGCCTGCAGCGCCAGCTTGAGCGCAACGGCAAGCTGCCGCCGGGCCTCGCCAAGCGCGACCTGCCGAACGATCTGGAAACGCGGCTGCCGCCGGTGAAGGACGGCTGCGAGCGTGTCATCGCCGGGCCTGACGTGGTCTTGATCCACGCCGCCACCGGCATCGTGCTCGACATCCTGCGCGACGTGGTGACGCGCTGAACATGACCAAGGGAAGGGCGCGTCCATGACCGTGCATTTCATCGGCGCCGGACCGGGCGCGCCCGACCTCATCACCGTCCGCGGCCTCAACTTCATCCGCTCGGTGCCGGTCATCCTCTACGCCGGCTCCCTGGTGCCGGAAGCGGTGCTGGCCGAGGCGCGCGCCGACGCCCGCGTCATCGACACCGCACCGCTCGATCTCGACGAGATCATCGCCGAGATGAAAGCGGCCGATGCCGCCGGCCACGACGTGGCGCGGGTGCATTCGGGCGATCCTTCCATCTACGGCGCCATCGCCGAACAGATGCGGCGCCTCGACGACCTCGGCATCGATTACGACGTGACGCCGGGCGTGCCGGCCTTCGCGGCCGCGGCGGCGGCGATGAAACGCGAACTGACGCTCGCCGGCGTGTCGCAGACCATCATCCTCACCCGCACAGCCGTTCGCGCATCGAGCATGCCGGCCGGCGAGGAATTGGAGACCTTGGGGCGGAGCGGCGCCACGCTGGCCATCCATCTCTCCGTCAACAACCTGGCCAAGGTGGTGCGTGAACTGGTGCCGCACTACGGCGCCGATTGTCCGGTCGCGGTGGTCTACCGCGTCGGCTGGCCGGACCAGACCGTGATCGAGGGACGGCTCTCCGACATCCGGGAGAAAGTGAAGGGCAGCGGCATCACCCGCACGGCGCTGATCCTGGTCGGCCGCGTGCTGGCGCCGGAAGATTTCGACGATTCCAGGCTCTATGCCGCCGACCACCACCACGTGCTGCGGCCGAAGAAGCCGGTCGAGGCCTGAGTTCGGATCAGAGCTGACGCTCAATCCACTCAAGCGCCTGATCGACGCTTTCGGCCCGCGCGCCCGGCGGCGGTGGCGGCGGCACCACCATAATGATCGGAAGCTTGAGTTCCTGTGCGGCGGCGATCTTGGCGGGCAAGGTGCCGCCGGATGCCTTGGTCACCAGCGTGTCGATGCGGCGCCGGCGCATCAGTTCGATTTCGTGATCGTAGCTGAACGGTGGCCGGCCGGCGGTCACCTCGTGGTTGGCGAAGGCCAACGGCTCGGCCGGCGGATCGATCAGCCGGACCAGAAACCAGACCTTGTCGATACCGCTGAAGGCGTCGAGTGTCTGGCGTCCGGTAGTGAGGAAGGCTCGGCGCGAAAAGCGCGCCAGCGCCGCCGCCGCTTCGGCCATTCTTTCGACATCGATCCAGCGGCCGCCCGGCGATAGCCGCCACGGCTTTCTGACCAGGCCCAAGCGCGGCACCTCGGCGATGACGCAAGCGTCATAGGCATGGGCGGAAATCAGTTCGGCGAAGGGATGCGTGGCGTCGATGACGGCGGCGATCCGTTCCTGTGCGATATAGTCGGCGAGACCTTGTGTGCCGCCGAAACCGCCGACCCGGACCTCGCCCGCCACGTCCGGCGTGCGCCCGGTGCGCCCGGCCCAGGAGGTCACGGCCTCGGCGCGGCCGGCGAGGCGAGTGGTTATTGCGGCGGCCAGTTCGCGCCGGTCCAGCAGGTGCGCCGTCTCCACGCTGGGGCCCTG
>JAYOXJ010000078.1:3409-12072 GCA_038152725.1 Rhodospirillaceae bacterium | reverse complement strand
TAAAATCATGGTATAAACAGGTCAAACACTAACCGTTACCTACTTCAGCCCCTTTTTTAAATGCGTCTGCCGGCCCCTAAACCTTATCTGAATTGTTTGCGGCGATGGGCTGACAACACCCTCTCAGAAACCGCAATCGGCCATAGAAACCTCGATTTTTGCCCCGATATCGAGGCTGAAATGTTGGTCGGCGCGTTCTTGGTTAACGGCAATCTCCATGAGGCCATTGGCGTTCTCGTAACAAAAACAACCGCGGGGGGAAACATCGGAAAACGTTTTTGCACGGGAGACCGGCCGGCCGTTCACGCTTAAGCCCGAATCGGACTGGAGGCTGGCTGCGCGCAATCCGGTGACCAGATTGCCAAAATGATCGACATAGACAACCTCCGCCAGGTCCGCCGGCCAGTCCTTACGCGTCACCTTGGCAGCGCGAAACCATCCGTCGGGCGCCTTGTCGGGCGTCTTGCCACCGGCAATGGCAGCGGCGATCGGCGCGAAGATGTCGCGGCCGTGAAACGACGGTGAGACCGCCGCCGGACGCCAGATGATCTCCCAGCAGCGGCACGGACCGGCGGCCTGCGCCAGCACCGCCTCGAAGATGCCGTTGTCGGGCCCGACGTACCAGCGCCCGTCGACCTCGAGCACGATGGTGGCGCGCGCGCCGCCGACACCCGGGTCGACCACGGCGACGACGACGTCGCCGGCCTCGCAGCCGCTGTCGTAGGCGGCGAGCAGATAGGCGGCCGCGCGAGGATCGAAAGCCGGCGCATCGGCGCAGAGATCGATGACGGGAACGCCGGGACAGGAGCGATGCAGCACCGCCTTGACCTGGCCGATATAGGGGCCTTCGAGCCCGAAGTCGGTGAACAGATGGATCATCGGCGGGCCGGCGTCATCAGGGAATGCGCGCCGGCCGCCGACTTGTCCGCGTCAGGCCGCCGTCAGGGCGTCGGCGCCGTCCTCGCGTCGGACGAAAGCCTTAACCTTCTCGAAGGCGCGAGCCTCGAGCTGGCGCACCCGCTCGCGGCTGATGCCGCAGCTTTCGCCCAGCTCTTCTAGCGTCTTCGGCTCGTCCTTGAGCCGACGTTCGACGAAGATCTGGCGCTCGCGCTCCGGCAGCGCGGCCAGCGCACGCGCCAGCACTGCCTGGCGGTGATCGTATTCCTCGCTCTCGGCGAAGACCGCTTCCGGGCTCGGACCGTCGCTGACCAGGGTATCTTGGAAGGTGGTCGCGTCGTCGTCGGCCTGCACCGGCGCGTTGAGCGACATGTCGCGCGTACCGAGGCGGCGGTTCATGTTGATGACGTCGTAGACCGAGACGTCGGTGCGTTCGGAAATCCGCTTCGCGTCGGCCTCGCTGAGTTCGCCCTGGTCAGTGACGCCGAGGCGCGACTTGATGCTGCGCAGGCTGAAGAAAAGCTTCTTCTGCGACGCCACGGTACCGAGCTTGACCAGCGACCACGACTTCAGAATGTGTTCGGTAATGGCCGCCTTGATCCACCACATGGCATAGGTTGAAAGCCGGAAACCCTTGTCCGGGTCGAACTTCTTGACCGCCTTCATCAGCCCGATGTTGCCCTCGGAAACGAGGTCGGCCATCGGCAGGCCGTAGCCCTTGTAACCCATGGCGATCTTGCAGACCAAACGGAGGTGCGAAGTGACCAGCCGATGCGCGGCATCGACGTCGCCTTTGTCGCGCCAGCGCAGCGCGAGGGACTGCTCCTCATCCTTGTCCAGGATCGGAAACCGCCAGACTTCCCGGAAATACCGGGACAACCCCCCTTCAACGGGAACGGCGGGAAGTGCAATGTTCGACATCGTTTAATCCTCTAAATCTCAATCACCGGTTTGCCAGTGATACAGGGTGGTTGTGTCAGAATTTGGGCAAGCGTCGCCGCTCGACCGGAATTTCCGTCAACACGTCTGCGCGACACGTAGAAACGCGCCGCAAGGCAAGAACCGATGATGTCGAGAAAGAATGCTAATCGCGCACATGCATGAACCTCCATCTCGAAGCGATCTGCAGCCGCTCGACGATGCCGAAAGGCCACCGAGAGCGGATTTCAATTTGAGCGCGGCCCAAACTCGGCGCCACACTCAATACTAACTATAGTGATTTGGTCGGAAATGTCAAGAATATTCCGCTTTTGTTCTGATTTGTGCCGGAACTGTTAGCCCGCGGACGAGCGACCATACGGCGCAAAATCACGAACTGCGGAGATTACTTGGCGGCGCCGCGCCGTTCCGGCGCGCCCGCAACGGACGGGCTAAAATCCGACGGAACCAGGTCGTAGCTCAAGTTCGGAATCGGCGGCAGGTCAAGATTGTCGCCGTTGGAAATCTCGGACTGCCGCTTCTGGCGATAGAGGCTGCGAATCGCCGCGTAATAGTCGACCGAGGTTTTTTGGATCTGCTCGAGTTCGTCGATCACGCCGGCGTACTCGTCGACGCCGCTGAGCGCCATTTCCGAATATTCCACCGCATCGCGCTCGGTGTTGGAGACCCAGAGCCCGAACGGGTTGAAATAGGGATCGACAAGAAACTTGCCGACTGCATCGCGCGGGTTGGACGGACCGAAAACCGGCAGGACCACGTAGAACCCCTCGCCCATGCCCCACACACCCAAGGTCTGGCCGAAGTCTTCCTTGCGCGGCTTGCCGTCGACCTCGCTGACGACATCGGCGATACCGCCCATGCCGACGGTCGAGTTGATCAGGAATCGGACGAAAATGTGCAGCGCCGTATTGATGTCGCCCTGCAGCACATTGTTTACGAAAGTGATCGGGCTCGAAAGGTTAGTCAGGAAATTGCCGACACCGAGACGGACATTGGCGGGGACGTTATTGTTGTAGGCGTGCGCCACGGGGCCAAGCACCGCGTCCTGAACAACCTCGTTGAAACGGAAGATCGCCCGGTTAACCGGCTCGAGCGGATCATTGACCTCGTCCTCGGCCACTGGCGCAGCTTTCGGAGTTGCCGTCGCCGCCTGCGCCGGCGCCATCGCACACAGCCAAGCAGCGGCGAACACCGCCGACAAAGTCACTTTCACGAAAACCCCTTTTGCCACGGCCGATAAACCCTTCACGTCACTGACCGATAGTTTCGCCCCGAATTCGCCGGTGTTTTCAAACACGATCATCGGTCCTAATTTCTTAACACTTTTAGGCCAAGTTGTTGGCACCCGCAACCATGGAATCAGGTTTTGCCGTCGGGTGTGGCATTTTTGCAAAACAAGACAACAACTGGCAGAATGGCGCTAAAATCGGCGGAATTGCTTAAGAATTTTGTCGCATAAATGTTACTTGGGGGTTCATATGAGGATCTGCAAACATGTGCGAGGCTGGGTGCGAATCATGGCCCTGTCGGTGCTGGCTTTGGCGCCGATCGGCGATATCGGGGACGCCAAGGCCGAATCGAGCGGCGCATCCGCAGTGGCGACATCCTTTCAATCCGGCCTCGTCGAGGTCATGAAAGTCGCCGATAAGCTCTCTGTCAAACAACGTTACGACAAACTGGCGCCACTGGTCGACCGTACGTTCCATGTGCCGTTGATGGCACAGATCAGTGCCGGCCATCACTGGGATAAGGCGACGACCGACGAGCGCAAGGCGCTGATCATGGCGTTCAGGCGCATGAGCGTCGCCACGCTGGCCACCTTGTTCGACGGTTACAGCGGCGAGGTATTTACCCTCGACAGCGAAAAACCCGGGCCGAGCAAGACCACCCTGGTGCTCACCACGCTGGTCAAGAGCGACAAGAGCACGGTCAAGATCGCCTACGTCGGCCGCCTGTTCCACGAAGGATGGCGCCTCATCGACGTCGTCGTCGACAGCGGCATCAGCGAGCTCAAGGTGCGCCGCTCCGAGTACAACCTTGTCCTCAAGGAGAAAGGTGTCACCGGATTGATCGGACTATTGAACGGAAAAGCAGATCAGCTTATCTCTCAGTAGTCTTCAACCAACAGCATCGGCCCTTCCCCATGCCGTCAAACGGATCGTTCTCCCGCCGAGCCTTTCTCAACTGGGGCTTGGCCGCAGCGTTCGTCACCATACAGCCGGCGAGCGTCGCGCACGCTGCCACGCCCGCGCCAACCGCGCTGGTAGAGGACTTTCACGCCACGCTGGTCGCGGTGATGAAGGACAGCAAGACGCTCGGCTTCAAGGGCCGTTATGACCGGCTGGCGCCGGCCATTTCCGGCACCTTTCATCTCCGGCTGATGACCCAGATCACTTCCGGCCCATCTTGGCGGGACGCCAGCGAAAACCAGAAGCAGGCCCTGGTGACGGCATTTTCCAAGGTCAGCGTCGCGACCTACGCAGCGCGCTTCGACGGCTTCTCGGGCCAGCGCTTCCAGACCCTCGGCGCCAAATCGGGATTGCAGGAAACCCAACTGGTGATGACCAAGTTGATCAATCCGGGCGGCGACGATGTCGCGCTCACCTATGTCACAAAAAAGGTCGAGGGTTCGTGGCGCGTGATCGACGTGGTCCTGGATACCGGCATCAGCGAATTGGCGGTGCGCAAATCCGAATACCGCCAGATTCTGCAGCAGGGCGGGATCGCCGGCCTGACCCAGACGCTCAACGAAAAGGCGGCAGAACTGGAAGCCGGAGCCAACGCCAAGAGTTAGAACGCAGTGCCGCTTCATGCTTGGTCGGGGCCACTCTTCTCCATTGCCCGCATGAGCGCCGGCAAAAACACCAGCGACGCCGCCATGGTCATGGTGATGGCGATGGTCAACAACACCCCCATGGACGCGGTCCCCGGATGGGACGACAGCGAGATCGAGCCGAACGAACCGATCGTGGTGAGAGCGCTCAGCACCACGGCGCGCGGCGTGGAGGTATCCATGGCACCGGCGCTGCCGCCTTCCGATCGTGCCCGCGCCACCAGGTGAATGGCGCCGGCGACGCCGAGCCCGAACAACAGCGGCAATACGATCACATTGGCTAGGTTGAAAGCGAGTCCGAGAGCGACGGCGAGCGCCATGGTCCAAAGCCCCGCCATGACCACCGGCACGAATACCAAGAGAATGTCGCGGAGACGTCCCAGCACCAACAGCAGCATCACCGAAATACCGGCGACGGCGATGGCGCCGGCCTCGAGGAAGGCGCCGAGTACGGTGCGGCCGGCTTCGAGGATGGTCACCGGCGCGCCGGAGAGCCGGGGTGCCAGCTTGCGCACCGCCTCGACAAACGTTTCGAGCTTGTCGCGATCGGCGACCTCGCCCTTGGGAAAGACCTCGACCAATGCGCGGCCGTCGGCGGCCATCCAGCGCGCCCTGAGGCTCGCGGATAGCGTCTCCAGTGTCACCGGTGCTGCCGCGAGTGCCGCCTTGAGCGCTTCCAGTCGGCCACCCACGCCGATCAGCAGGCGCCGCGCCAGTTCCGCCGCCATATCGGGGCCGGCATCGGCGAAGACCGCGCGCAACGCCTCGGTCATGCGCTTCGCCTGGGCCGCAACGGCGCCCTCTCCATTGCGGGCGAGATTGTCCAGCTTCGGCGCCAATGCAGCCCAGGCGTCGCGCCGGCCGTCGTCGCCGATATCCACGGCCTTTGACGGCGCCGACAACGACGGCCCCAGGAACAGTGCCATGTCGCCGATGATCTGCAGTTTCTCCTCCTGGCCCAGCGGGATGAAGCTCGCCAGCGAGATGGTGTGGTCGACTTCGGGCAGCGCGTCCAATCGCTTGGCCAAGTCCTTGGCGGCCTCGAGGTTCGGTGTGAGGACTTCGCCCGAGTAGTGATTGCGCGCGCCATCACGCATCAGATCGAGCAGGGTCGAGACCGATTCCGTCTTCGGGTCCTTGAGATTGAGCGGGTCGAAATCGAAGCGCACAGACGGCACCGCGATGCAAGCCGCGATGGTAAGCGTGCCGATGGCGATGACAATGGTACGCGCCCTGCCCCTTCCCACGGCTGCCATGGCCCTCGGTTTGCCGGCGGACACGCGTCGCGGTGCCGGCATCAGCGCCATCAGTGCCGGCAGCACGGTCAGGTTGGCGAACAGCGCGATGAACATGCCGCTGCCGGCGATGACGCCGAGCTCGGCGAGGCCGACGTAATCGGTCGGCAGGAAGGCGAAGAACGAAATCGCGGCACTCACCGCACAGAGCGTCAGTGGCCCGCCGACGCCCTCGGCCGCGGCCGTCAGCGCTGCAACGTTGTCGTCCGTGGTGGCGCGGTTCTCGCGGTAGCGGAGCCCGTAGTGGATGCCAAAGTCGACGCTCAAGCCGATGAACAGCACGGCGAAGGCGACGGAGATCAGGTTCAGCGAGCCGACGGCAATCAGCGCGAACGACGCCGTCCACACCAACCCCATGATCAGCGCGATAATGGTGGCCGCGACCAGGCGAAGCGAGCCCAGGCCGGCGACAAGGATGCCGAATACCAACACCAGCGAGAGTACGGCCGCCAGCCCCATGCCTTTCTCGACACTGGAAAGCTCCTCCTGCTCCATGGCGGCCGAACCGGTGAGCCGGACCGAAAGTCCGTGCGCCGCGTCGATGCCCTCCTCGCGCGCCAGTGCACGAATGCCATCGATGGCGTCCTCGGCCGGCTGCAACGAACCGAAGTCGAGGCGCGGCTTGACGATGAGGAAACGCCGGCGGTCCGACGCCGGCGCCGGTTGGCCGGTCTTACCCTCCAACAGTTGCGACCACGACAGCACGTCGAAACGGCCGGCCTTGAGTGCCTCAACCACACCCGCCACCGCCGCGAACACATCCGCCACCGGCAGCGCCTTGGTGCCGCCCGGCTTGGCCGCTTCGTCGGCGGCGAGGCCCATCATCCTGAACAATCCTGCAAGAGTGCGATCCTGCCAGAGCGTGCCCAGGAATGGTTGCGCCGCTGCCAGCCGGTCACTCAATTTGTAGAGTTCGTCGGTATCGAGATAGAGCAGCCCGTTGGCGCGGAAGAACGGATCGCCCTTGAGGTCGAACACGTCGGCGAACAGTTTCGGCATGGCACGAAGCTTGGCGCCCAGCTTGAGCGCCGCGTCGTCGGCTAGGTCGGTGCTGACGCCCTCGATCACCACCACCAGCGTCTCTTGCATCTGCGGGAAGGCCCCGTCGATCTCGCGCGCGTACTGCCGGAACGGGACGTCCTTCGCCAGCATATCGGTGGTCGAGGTATTGATCTTGATCGCCTCGACGAAATGAATGGTGGCCACCACCGTGGCAAGCACCGCCAGCGCCGCGACAAGACGGGCACGGCGCGCGGTGCCTGCGACCCATCCGGCCAGCCACGCGCGGTAGCCCGCGGCGATGCGCTCGAACGCCTTCACGCGGTTCCCTCCCCGGCCCGCGCCCTTGACAGCCGAACCCGGCTTGCACAGGTTGGCGCCACGGCGCCCGCGCCGCTCAATCGCGATCCAAGGGGTAATCCGTCATGAAAGACAGCCTCGCACCCGGGCTCACCCATCGCCTCGAATTCACCGTGCCGCATGCCAAGACCGTACCTTATCTCTACCCCGAATCCGATATCTATCGCGCCATGCCGTCGGTATTTGCCACCGGGTACATGGTCGGCCTGTTCGAATGGGCCTGTGTGGAACTGATCCGCGACCATCTGGAGGACGGCGAGGGCTCTCTCGGCATCCGTATCAATGTCACCCACGAAGCAGCCACGCCGCCCGGATTTACCATTGTCACCACGGCGCGCCTCGTCGCCATCGAATGGCGCCGGCTGACGTTCGAGGTCGAGGCCCATGACGGCGTCGATGTCATCGGCCGCGGCCAGCACGAACGCATGGTGGTCGAATGGTCGCGGTTCAACGAACGGCTGGCGCTCAAGACGGACGGCGCCGGCGGCTGATCCGCGACGGCCGGTGCCACTGGGCATGGTGGCTCAGCCTCCGGTGACGAACGACCGAAAGCGCCTCGCAACATCGGCCGGCTTGACCGTCGGGCGGCCGAGTTCCGCCTTGGAACCGGGCAGGATCTTGAGATGGATCAGGTGCGGCCCGGGACGGCGCAGCGACGACTGGATTGCCGCCTCGAAACCGTCCAGCCCGTCGCAGCGATAGCCGTGCGGATAACCGCAGGCGACGGCGACGGTGGCGAAATCGACGCCCGGCGACGTCGTCGGCTGGCCGCCGGTCGAGTCGTAGGTGCCGTTGTCGAGCACGACATGGATCAGGTTCTTCGGCCGCTCCGCGCCGACGGTGGCGAGCGAACCCAGCTTCATCAGCGCCGCCCCGTCACCGTCGAGCACCAGCACGGGACGTTCGGTATTGAGGGCCAGGCCGAGGCCCTGGGCGACGCCGCAGCCCATGGAGCCGACCTGATAGAGATGCTGGTCGCGGTCCGCGATGGTGAACAGCTCCCGCCCGCATTTGCCTGTCGTGGCGATGACGGCGACCTGTTCGGGAATGACCGAGAGAAACCGCTCGAGCGCGGCGAAGCGCGTCGGGATGGCGCCATCAAGCCGGTCCTCGACCTCGCCTTTCGGCGCAGGCGCCAGCGGTTCGGCTTCCAGCTCGCTCTCGATCACGTCGCCCTTGCTCATGATGAAGGCGAACGGCAGGCCCTCTGCATCCATGAACTCATAGGCGGATGCCAGCGCCTTCGGAATGTCTTCCAGGCGTTTCGGGAACGGCGCGTGCGGCACTTCGATGACGTCGAGAAGCTGCGGCGTGATGCGGCCCATCAGTTCATGTTGCGG
>JAYOXJ010000078.1:0-3399 GCA_038152725.1 Rhodospirillaceae bacterium | reverse complement strand
AGGTGACGATGGCGAGCGTCGGTATGCGGAACGGATAGTTGAGCGAGGTGAGCGGATTGACCGCGTTGCCGAGCCCTGAGTTCTGGCACATGAAGACGCTGTTGCGCCCCGCCAGCCAGGCGCCGGACGCGATCGCCACCGCCTCGCCCTCGCTGGCGGCGGCGACGTAACGGCACTTCTCGTCGTCGATCACCCGGTTGATGATCGGCGTCAGGAACGAGCACGGCACACCGGCGAAGAAGCTGTAACCGGCTTCCCCGAGCGGCCGCAGGAAGGCCTCGGCCGGGATCAAAGGAACCTGCCGGCGGCCGTGAGATCGGCGGCGTCGTCCACGTCCATCCACTGGCCCGGCACGTAAAGCACCCGCACCGCATGGCCTGCGTCGGCGAGACGCGTGAACAACTCGAGCAGGCTCGCCTTCGGCAGCGTGCCGTCGCCGCGCATGGCCTTGAGTTCGGACCGTACCAACTGACTGCCCTTCGCAGACAGACGCGCGAGGCCGATCCACTCGCCGTGGATGCCGTCGGCCGCCGCGTCATTGGTCATACGCGCCAGCGTCACCACATCATCGTCGAGGTAATCGCCGGAGAACGGCCGCGAACACTGCACGAAGTCGCGAACCGCGCCGTCGCGGGCATGGCGGCTTTCCCAGAGCGCATCAACAGCGACGACGATGTCGTCTTCCGCCGCCAGCAGCTGATCGAGATAGTAGTGACGGAACAGGATGTCACCGTAAGCGATGACGGTGTCGCCCTCGATGCGCTCGATGGCGCAGGCGAGACTCGCGGCCTCGCCGGTGGTGGCGTAGAGGTCGTTGTCGACGACGTCGATGGACGGCAAGTTGATGGCGTCCTTCTTGTAGCCGCGCACCACGGTGACGTCGCGTACGCCGGCCGCCTTGAGGCTGCCGGTCAGACGCCGCAGCAAAGGCTGACCGCGCACGTCGATCATGCACTTCGGCCGTTCGGCGGTCAGTTCGCCAAGCTCCGCGCCGCGGGACGCGGCGAGCACGATGGCCCGCGCCCTAGCGCCGTCGCCCGGCAGATAGCGCTTCTCGGCCTCGGCCAGTTCGTCGTTGCCGGCGATCTGGAAGATATCCGCTACGCTGGCCACCTGCTTTTCGATACCGGCCAGGCTCTGGTCGCGGTAGATACGGGCAGAGATGTCTCGCATGGCGCTGATCGCCGAGCGCAGGTTATGGTTGGCCCAGATCGCCAGCGAGATGCCGGCCTCCCGGTAGGCGTCGGTCGGCGTCGCGTAATACTTGGTCGGCACGATCACTACCGGGGAGCGCCCGGCCCACTCGCGGGTGAACTGCAGCACTTCGTCGGCGACGGCTTTCTTGGAATGGATCAGGATGGCGTCGGCGCCAGCCTGGTGATAGGCCTCGGCACGCTTGAGCGCCTCGTCCATGCCCCATCCCGAGATCAACGCCTCGATGCGCGCGATGATGGCGAAATCGTCGTCGAGCTGGCTGTCCTTGCCAGCCTTGATCTTGCCACAGAACTCGTCGATGTCGGCCAAGGGCTGGCCTTCGCCGAGGAACGAGTTGGTCTTCGGGAACAGCTTGTCCTCGATACAGATGGCGGCGACGCCGCGCTGGCAGAGCTTAGTGACTGCACGGCGCATGTTGTTGAAGTTGCCCCAGCCCGTATCGCCGTCTACCAGGATCGGAACCGAGGTGGCATCCGACATGAACTCGAGCACGTCGAGGATCTGGGTCCAGGACGCCTCGTTATTGTCGCGCACACCGAGCGCGGCCGACATGGAAAGGCCCGATGCCCAGATACCCTTGAACCCGGTCTCTTCGACGATCTTGGCGGAGAGACCGTTGTGGGCCTCCATGATGAACTCAAGCTCGCACGAATTCAGCAAAGCGCGAAACTGTGCGAACTTGCTCGGATTGAGGTGGGCGGCGGCGTTACGCGGCGCGGTGTTCTGGTTCATTATTATTGTCCTTGGCTGGGGCGCTGGGGCGGGCGGCGTCAGGCTTGGGATATACCATACTGGCGCCGAGATTCCAGGGCGCGCTTGTTACAGTTTGACTTCACACCTACCATCCGCCGCGCCCTGAAACGGATAACCCCGGCATGTTCCTCCTATTGCTCGCTATCAAGGCCGCCGCCGCCGCTGCCATCGTACTCGGGCTGTCGGTCCTGGCCGAGCGGACCACGCCCCGGATCGCCGGCATCATCTCCGGCGCGCCGTTGGGCGCGCTGATCACGTTCTACATGCTGGGTCTCGAGAAAGGGACCGGTTTCGTGGTCGCCAGCGTGCCGCACGCCATCGCCGGCATGTCGGGCGTGCTGGTCTACGTGGCCGCCTTTCATTGGGCATCTCTCAAGGTATCGCGGCTCTCCATCGTCGCCGGCCATTTCGCCGGCCTTCTGGCGTACCTGGCGGCGGCATTGACCCTGGAGCGCGTCGCCTTCACCTGGGAGACGGCGCTGCCGCTGACCACTGCGATCACCATCGCCGTCGGCTATCTGTTCCGACAGAACGAGGACATCCGCGTCGCCAATCCGGCGCGGTTGACGTTCGGCCTGTTGGCGCTTCGCGCCGGCTCGGCGGCGATGCTGGTGGTCACCGCCGTCAGTCTCGCCAAGGCCCTGGGGCCGAGTTGGGCCGGCGTGCTGATCGGCTTTCCGCTCACCCTGCTGCCGACCATGTTGATCGTGCAGCTGACCTATTCGCTCGGCCACGTGCACGCCATGTTGAAGGGGTTTCCGGTCGGTATGGGTTCGGTGCTCACCTACCTCATGGTGGTGCCGTGGAGCTTCAGCACGCTCGGCGTCCATCTCGGCTCGGCCGTCGCGTTGGCGGCGGCATGGAGCTACCTGATCGGTCTAACCTTATTCTACCGATGGCGGCGGCACCGATAACCTTGCCGTCGGCGGCCGATCTCCATATGATCCGCGCCGATTTGCTGACGAAGGAGCGAGCGACCATGCTGAGCGTGCCGAAGTTGACCGACGAACAGGTGCAGACCTTTCACGACGACGGCTTCCTGGTACTCCGCGGCGCCTTCAACGCCACCGACATGGCCGAGATTTCCAAGTGGAGCGACGAGATGCTGAAGCGGCCCGAGGAATCGGGCAAGCATTGGGTCTATCACGAGAAGAGCCTGAAGGGCGACGGCCGCGACCTGGTCGGCCGCATCGAGAACATCGCCCCCTTCCATGCCGGATTCAAGGAACTGACCGCAGCGCTCGCCGTGCCAGTCGGCCAGCTGCTCGGTGAAAAGGCAGCGCTGTTCAAGGAAAAGATCAATTTCAAGATGCCGGGCGGCGACGGCTTCAAGCCGCATCAGGACAGCCAGGCCGGCTGGGACGTCTACGCCGATTTCTTCATCAGCGCGCTGGTCAGCATCGATGCAGCGACGCTGGAGAACGGCTGCCT
>JAYOXJ010000077.1:0-12305 GCA_038152725.1 Rhodospirillaceae bacterium | reverse complement strand
TTGCCAAGGTGCTGGGCGTGCTTGAGCCGATCGCGGCGGAGGCCGGCGCTTCCGTCGCGGATGTGATCGTGCTGGCCGGCAACGTCGGCGTCGAGATGGCGGCCAAGGCCGCCGGGATCGAGGTCACGGTGCCCTTCGCGCCGGGCCGCGGCGACGCCACCGAGGCGATGACCGACGCGGACTCGTTCGCGCCGCTCGAGCCGATCCACGACGGCTACCGCAACTGGCTGAAACAGGACTACGCCGTGAAGGCCGAGGAACTGATGCTCGACCGCACCCAGCTGATGGGGCTGACGGCACCGGAGATGACCGTCCTCGTCGGCGGCATGCGGGTGCTCGGCACCAACCACGGCGGCACCAAGCACGGTGTCTTCACCGACCGCGAGGGCAAGTTGACCAACGACTTTTTCGTCAACCTGACCGACATGGCAAACACCTGGGTGCCGGCCAAGGGCCACTACGAGGTCCGCGACCGCAAAACCGGCAAGGTGGAATGGACCGCGACCCGCCTGGATCTGGTGTTCGGCTCGAACTCGATCCTGCGCGCCTACGCCGAGATCTATGCCCAGGACGACAGCAAGGAGAAGTTCGTCCACGACTTCGTCGCCGCCTGGACCAAGGTGATGAACGCCGACCGCTTCGATCTCAACTGATTGGACCGGCCGCAAACGAAAGCGACAGGGGCGGGCCTTCGGGCCCGCCCTTTTCGTTGTCAGATACCCGGGACCGGCAGCGGCCGCCGGCGCATGCCGGAAAGCGAGTTCCAAGTCAGCGCGGCGAGCAGGATGGCGCCGCCCCAGATGGTCGACGGACTGGCGGTCTCGCCCAGGATGACCCACACCCAAATCGGCCCGAGCAGCACTTCCAGCGTCGACAGCAGGGCGAGTTCGCCGGCCGGCAAACCCTTCGAACCCAGGCTGTAGAGCACCAGCCCGGCGCCGACCTGAAAGACGCCCATGCCGAACGACAGGCCGAGGTCCGCCGGCAGCAAAATCAGCGATTGTCCGGTCGCGGTACAGACCACTCCGGCGACGATGACGGAGAGGACACCGCCCAGGAACACGCCCGGCAGTGTGTCGTCGGTCCGCCGCCAGCGGAGCGTGATGGTGAAGACGGCGAATCCGAGCGCCGACAGCAACCCGGCGACGTTGCCGATCCAGTGGCCGAGCGCGATGCCGCCGGCGACCATGATGCCGACGCCGAACATCGATAGCGCCATGGCGACCCAGGTCGCCTTGCGAACCTGCTCACGCAGGATCAGAAGACCGAGCAGCGCGGTCATGAAGGGGGCCGTGGCGAACAGCAGCATGGCGTTGGCGACGGTGGTGGTCTGGATGGCTGTGATGCCGCCGGCAAAGGCGAAGACCAATGCGCCGCCGCCGATCAGGCCCGATGCCCCGGCAGCACGCACGGACTTAAGGGCGCGGCCCTTGCTCCGGATCGTCATCACCACGATCAAGAGTGCCGCCAGTGCCAGCGAGCGGTAAAACAAGATCTGCCAGACCGATGCTTCCGCGATCATGCGGAGCCCGATCCCGATGGTCGACCAGCAAATCCCGGCGGCCAGCACCAGCGCCAGGCCCCAGCGATAGGCGGGTTCCTCCAGGGATCGTGTCTCTGCCGCTTCGCCTGCAGCCATTGCCGCCGTCATCCCCCGAGCATCAATTCGCGAGACGGCACTCTCCGGCAATTTTACGGCACTGGAAACCTAAAATGCCCGTTACGATGAAGCGGCTTGCCGCGCGACTGCAACTTTCCGGGAGAGACAGGATTTCAGACGCGTTTGGCGGCAAAGCCGACGTTGTGCCAATCTTTGTTGGCGACTATCGATCGGCCCTCCGCGGTCACCAGTTCATATCCAGCTTCTCGCATCAAGTTGGGATAGTTGTGCATGGCGTAATGGTCGATGAAAAATGCGGATCGTTGGTAATCATATGAGTGCCGGAAGTAGGTCAGGGTATCGCGTGACAGCCCGACAGGCTCAACACAGATGATGTATTCGACCCCGGCGCGATGGAGCGCGGCATAGAACTGCCGAACGAAAGATTCGGTGTGAAACATTGCGACATAGGAATGGTGGACGGCCGAACCCCTTAAAAAATCCGGCGGACTTTCCAAGAATTCCAAGATTTCACCGGTGGTGATGAAATTCAATCGGTCACGACCGGCGAAATGCTCGTTGTTCAGATCGGTAATGGCCGGATAGCGGTTGGTCGAATAAACAACCATGTCGCGGAACCGCTCGATAAGTCGCACTTCGAGAAGCGGGTAACTGCCACCGAAATTTATGAAGTTATCGACGTTGTTGATTTTCAGGCAGTTGGCGACGAGATCGAGTGAAAACTCCAGCCTTTCGATCAAGTTTCGATATGGCAGTTCACCGTGGGCTTTGGCAAATCGGCTTTGAACCTTGTTCCAATACGCCACGTCATAGTCCAGATCGTCGTAACCATCGTTTGGCGGCGCCGTCGTGGTCCGGTGGGAATTTAAAGTGCCGATCTGATTGCGGATCTCCGCAAATTCACCGACGAGACGCTCTACCCGCAGAAGCTGACCCACTTGCCGGCGCAGGATGTGGCGAAATCGATATAGAGGCCCGGCATTAGCCGAGTTGACTTGGGATAAATCAACCATCGGTCAAACAATCGTATCGATCATCGGGTGGGTAAATATACGGAAATATCGAACCTGCAGTAATCCTCTACAAAGAGCCAAATCAATTCATATGGCGATGACGGATGAAATCAAAATAGGGGATGAAAAAATCGCGTTTCTCGATATCGGCTATTCCGGCCCAATGTTGACGGCAATCTTGGTTGGAATGGCGCTTGGGCGTCCGCTCCAAGTCCGGGCCGAAACGGCACGGAAATAAAGTCTTCCGTCCGGCCCTAAATCCGGCAGGTGTGAAACATAGCCCACATTTCGTCGGCGCGAGACCGGCGCCGCGAGCGACTTACGCCTTTGCCTTGATCATGACGTACTCGCCGGGCGCGTCGCAGAGCGGCTTGAGCTTGCCGTCGCCGGGCTTGCGCGCGGGTACTGTCTCATTGTTGGCGCGCTCCTTGGCCCAGGCGTCCCAATCCGGCCACCACGAGCCCTCGTGGGCGTCGGCCTTCTCGAGCCATTTGTCCGGCGTCTTTTCCAGCTTTTCGTTGGTCCAGTAGCCGTACTTGGGCTTCTCCGGCGGGTTGACCACGCCGGCGATGTGGCCGGAGCCGGCCAGCACAAAGCGGATCGGTCCCTTGTAGAGCCCGGTCGCCGCATAGGTCGACTTCCACGGCGCGATGTGATCCTCGCGGGTCGAGACGATGTAGACCGGCACCTTGATCTTGCGCAGGTCGATCTTCACCCCGGCAAGCTCGATGCCGCCCACTTCCACCAGCTTGTTCTCCAGATACATCTTGCGGAGATAGAAGCTGTGCATGGCCGCCGGCATGCGGGTCGAATCGGAGTTCCAGTAGAGCAGGTCGAACGGGAACGGATCCTTGCCGAGCAGGTAGTTGTTGATGACGAACGACCAGATCAGGTCGTTGGCGCGCAGCATGTTGAAGGTGGTCGCCATCTCGGAACCTTCGAGATAGCCGCGCTCCTCCATCTTCTCTTCCAGGCTGGTGAGCTGCGAATCGTCGATGAAGACGCCCAGTTCGCCGGCCTCGGTGAAGTCCACCATGGTGGTGAAGAAGGTGGCCGAATTGACGCGGTGGTCTTGCTTCTTCGCGCTGAGATAGGCCAGCGTGCAGGCCAGCAGCGTGCCGCCGATGCAATAGCCGATGACGTTGACGCTCTTCTCGCCGGTCGCCTTTTCGACGGCATCCAAGGCCGCGATCGGGCCCTCCAGCATGTAGTCGTCGAAGGCCTTGGCGGCGAGCTTGGCGTCCGGGTTGACCCAGGAGATGACGAACACGCTGTGGCCCTGTGCCGTCGCCCAGCGAATGAACGAATTCTTCTCGCGGAGATCGAGGATGTAATACTTGTTGATCCAGGGCGGCACGATCAAAAGCGGCGTCTTCACCGACTGTTCGGTCAACGGATCGAACTGCAGCAGTTCCATCAGGTCGTTGCGGAACACCACCTTGCCTTTGGTGGTGGCGATGTTCTCGCCGACCTTGAACGCGTTGGGGTCGGTCATCTTGATGCGCAGCTGGCCGTCGCCTTCTTCCAGGTCGACGAGCAGGTTTTCCAGGCCCTTGACCAGGTTTTCGCCGCCCGATTCGAGGGTCGCCCGCAGCACTTCCGGGTTGGTCATGACGAAGTTCGACGGCGACAGCGCGTCGATAAACTGGCGGGTGTAGAAGTCGACCTTGTCGGCGGTCTTTTTGTCCATGCCTTCTACGTCGTTGACGGCGGTCTCGAGCCAGCGCGCGCTCAGCAGGTAAGACTGCTTGATGAAGTCGAACACCTGATTATTGGCCCAGGCATCGTCCTTGAAGCGGCGGTCGTCCTTGCCCGGCTGGATCATCGGCTCGATGTCGGCGCCCATCATGCGCTGCGCCGTGGTCTGCCACAGCGTCAGGTAGTCCGACCACAAATTGATGCTCTGTTCGACCAGCTTTACCGGGTTGGCCATCCAATGCCGCGTCAGCTCCATGAACGCTTCGCCGACCTTGAGCGGATCGGCTTCGGGGAGCGATCCCGATTCGACCTGGCGGTTGACGAAATCGTTGACCAGGCGCTGGCTGCGCTCGGCGATGTTGGTAAGGGATTTCGACAATTCCGTGGGAACGGGAAGGGAGGGGGTCGACGCAGGTTGATCGGACATCGCACAATCCTTTAAGATCGCTTGCAAAACGGCGTAAGCGCGTAGACACTCTGCGCACGTTTGCGAAGGCTTAACTATTTGAAAGCATCATTGAAAGCAAGCAAATTGCTGCAACTGCGAAATGCGCGAGGGGGTGACGGTGTGGCGTGCCATGACCGTCGCTATCCATGCAGCATCGGCAGAGGGCGACCAAACAGCTCGACGAGGGGACCGGTCATGACCAATTCGAAAATCCAATCCAGCGTGAAGCGCGCGCTCGCCGTCGCGGCCTGCTGCGTCACCGTTTCGGCTTGCGCGAGCGTGCCGGACGCGGTCAATCCGGTGGAGTGGTACAACTCGACCGTCTCGCTGTTCTCCGGCGACGACAAGGCCAAGGAAGAAGCGCAGAAGACCGATCCCAACGCCAAGAACCAGCAGAACCCTATGGCCAAGGACGCCGGTAAGGCGCCTCCGGGTGCCGATCAGGCGTTTCCGAAACTGAACCGCGTCGACACCCAGGCCGATTACGAAGCCGCCAAGAAGAACTCCGGCCTCGTCGCCGACGTGCAGGGCCGCCAGTATGCGCCGGCGATCGCGCGCCAGGGCGAGGCGTCGTCGCAGCTCGCCTCGGCACCGCCGGAACCGCCGAAGCCTTCGGCCCAGGCGCCCGGTCAGCCGGCACCCTCGGGCACCACCATCGTGACCTCGACGGATGTCGCCTCGGCGTCGAACGTCGGCGGCCCAATTTCCAGCGGCGGCTTGCCGACCACGGCCGAGCAACAGGCGTTCGAGATGCGGCTTCGGAAGCAGCTCGCCGAGATCAGGGCCCGCGCCGGCCAGCCCGGCCCGGCACTGCCCTTGGGCGATGCCACCCAGGTGTTGAAGTCCGACGATTTCGGCACCGTGGTCGTTTCCGCCGGCGGTATCGAGGCCGGCCAGTCGGCCGCCGCCATGTCGATGCCGCCGTCTGCGGCGGAGGGAATGCCGGCACAGGGCGGCGATCTCGCCTATCTGGCGCGTAACCCGACACCGATCGCAGCCGGCGCCGTCCGCGTCGCCACCATCCAGTTCGCCAACGGTTCCGCGCAGCTGACCGCCGATGACCGGCGCATCCTCGCCAACGTGCGCCAATTGCAGAAGGAGCGGGGTGGCCGCGTCCATATCGTCGGCCATGCGTCGAGCCGCACCCGTTCGATGGACCCGGTGCAGCGCAAGATGGTCAATTTCAAGGTTTCGGTCGATCGCGCCAACATGATCGCCGAAGAACTGGTTCGCCTGGGCTTCGCCAAGGAGCAGATCGTCGTCGACGCGGTATCTGATGCCGAGCCGGTCTACTACGAGTTCATGCCGACGGGCGAAGCCGGCAATCGTCGCGCGGAGATCTACCTGGAAGGCTGAGATGCGGAAATACGCGGGGAGCTGCCACTGCGGAGCCGTCGCCTTCGAGATCGAAACGGAGCTTGATCAGGTCAACGTCTGCAATTGCTCGATCTGCACCCGCAGGAACGCCGTCATGCACCGCGTTCCGCCGGAGCGGTTCCGCATCCTGCAGGGCGAGGACATGCTCATCCTCTACACGTTCAATACCGGCACGGCGCAGCATTATTTCTGCCGCAATTGCGGGATATACACTTTCCACAAGCCGCGATCGGCACCGGATCAGTACACGGTCAACGTGTTCTGCCTGGAAGGCATCGACAAGGACGTCGTCGCCGGTCTCGCGGTCAACCGGTTCGACGGCCGGGCGTTCTCCGTCGTCGGGAATGAGGGCGGCGTAGCTACCTGAAATCCGCTTGAGACAATCGCTATTAACTGTCATGTGAAGGCCATGGAACGGGAATTCCACAAGATCAAGCGCCTGCCGCCCTATGTGTTCGCCGAGGTCAACTCGATGAAGGCCAAGGCGCGCGCCGCCGGCGAGGACATCATCGATTTCGGCATGGGCAATCCGGACCAGCCGCCGGCGCAGCATATCGTCGAGAAACTGCGCGAAACCGTGCTCGACCCCAAGATCCATCGTTACTCCAACTCGCGCGGCATTCCGGGGCTGCGCAAGGCCCATGCGGCCTATTACGCCAGGCGTTTCGGCGTCGAGGTCGACCCCGAGAAGGAATGCATCGTCACGCTCGGCTCCAAGGAAGGGCTGGCCAACCTGTCGGCGGCGATCACGTCGCCGGGCGACGTCATCTTGGTGCCCAACCCGAGCTATCCGATCCACCAGTTCGGTTTCATCATCAACGGCGCCGCCGTGCGCAACATTCCGGTCGAGCCGGGGCCCGAGTTCATGGCCGCGCTCGAGCGCGCCGTGCAGCACAGCGTACCGAAACCGACCGCCCTGGTGCTCAACTACCCGAACAACCCTACAGCCATCGTCGCCGAACTGGATTTCTACGAGGCGGTGGTGGATTTCTGCCGCCACCACGAAATCTATATTCTCTCGGACCTGGCCTATTCGGAGCTCTACTTCGACATCGCGCCGCCGCCCTCGATCCTGCAGATCCGCAATGCCTGGGACGTGGCGGTCGAATTCACCTCGCTGTCGAAGACCTATTCCATGCCGGGTTGGCGCATCGGTTTCGCCACCGGCAACCAGCGCCTGATCGCGGCGCTGGCGCGGGTGAAGTCGTACCTCGATTACGGTGCCTTCACGCCGATCCAGGTCGCCGCGACGGCGGCCCTGAACGGCCCGCAGGCCTGCGTCGACGAGGTCCGCGCGCTCTACAAAAACCGCCGCAACGTGCTGGTCGAGGGACTGGCCGCCGCCGGCTGGGACATTCCGCCGCCGCCGGCGACCATGTTCGCCTGGGCGCCGATCCCGGAATCCTTCGCCCACATGGGGTCGCTGGCGTTCTCCAAGCTGCTGCTCAACGAGGCCAAGGTGGCGGTATCCCCCGGCATCGGATTCGGCGAGCACGGCGAGGGTTTCGTCCGTATCGGCCTTTGTGAAAACACCCACCGGACCCGCCAGGCGGTGCGCTCGATCAAGGCGCTGCTCGGCGGCTCCACGCAGCGTCCGCGCCCGAAAGCCGCCGCGGGATGAGCCAGCCGCTCGGTATTGCCATCGCCGGCCTCGGCACCGTCGGCGCCGGGGTCGTGAAGGTGCTCGCCCGCCATGGCGACGAGCTGGCGCGCCGCGCCGGCCGCCCGGTCGCCATCAAGGCCGTCTCGGCCCGCGACAAGGGCCGCGACCGCGGTATCGACCTGTCCGGTTTCGAGTGGGTCGATGACGCCCGCGATCTGGTCGGTGTCGATGGTGTCGACGTGGTCGTCGAACTGATCGGCGGTTCCGATGGCGTGGCCCGCGAGACCGTCGAAGGCGCGCTTACCAAGGGCAAGCACGTGGTCACCGCCAACAAGGCGCTGCTGGCGCATCACGGCACGGCACTGGCGCGGATGGCCGAGTTCAATGACGTGACCCTGGCCTATGAGGCGGCGGTGGCCGGCGGCATTCCGATCATCAAGGCGCTGCGCGAGGGCCTCGCCGCCAACCGCATCGACAGGCTCTACGGTATCCTCAACGGCACCTGCAACTACATCCTCACCGACATGGAGGAGACCGGCCGCGAGTTCCAGGACATCCTGGCCGAGGCCCAGGCCATGGGCTACGCCGAGGCCGATCCGTCGTTCGACGTCGACGGCATCGACGCCGCCCACAAGCTCGCCATCCTGGCCGCGCTCGCCTTCGGCACCGAGGTCGACTTCGACAACGTCTACGTCGAGGGCATCCGCCGAATTTCCCCGATCGACATCGAATTCGCCCGCCAGCTCGGCTACGGCATCAAGCTCTTGGGCGTCGCCCAGCGCGTGCCGGAGGAGGAGGGCGGCGGCATCGCCCAGCGCGTGCATCCCTGCATGGTTCTGGAAGACGCGCCGATCAACCACGTTTCGGGCGTGTTCAACGCCATCGAGGTGGCCGGCGACTTCGTCGACACCACCATCTACGAGGGCCGCGGCGCCGGCGAGGGGCCGACGGCGTCGGCCGTGGTCGCCGACCTGATCGATATCGCGCGTGGCAACCGGGTGCCGACCTTCGGCGTCGCCGCATCGGCTTTGAAACCCGCCGCCACCATCCCCATGGGCCGGCGCTGGGGCGCCTATTACGTGCGCTTCACCGTGGTCGACAAACCGGGCGTGTTTGCCGATATCGCCGCCGCGCTCCGCGACAACGAGGTCTCCATGGAATCGGTGCTGCAGCGTGGCCGCGCGCCGGGCGAGAAGGTACCGGTGGTGATGACCGTGCACGACACCCGTGAGGACGCCATGCAGCGTTGTGTCGAGGCGATCGCGGCGCTCGGCGCCGTGGTCGAGCCGCCGACCTTGATCCGCATCGAAGACGTCTAGATAGTTAACCCACCGACCCAACATTCCAGGCGCGCTTCCCGGCGCGTAAATCCGTAACGAACCGACGGGAGGAACATCATGCGTGGCGCCGATCTGCTTGCGAAGGCCCTGGCCGAGGCCGGGGTGAAGACGGTCTTTTCCCTATCCGGCAACCAGATCATGCCGGTCTACGACGCCTTCCTGGATGCCGGCATCCGGCTCCACCATACCCGCCACGAGGCCGCTGCCGGCTACATGGCCGACGCCTGGGCGCAGGTCACCGGCCAGGTCGGCATCCAGCTGATTACCGCCGCGCCCGGTTTCGCCAACGCGCTCTCGCCGCTCTATTCGGCGCGCATGGCGGAAAGCCCGATGGTCATGCTGTCGGGCGATTCGCCCCGCGGCCAGGATGGCATGGGCGCCTTCCAGGAGCTCGACCAGGTCGCCATGTCGGCGCCGGTGACCAAGCTTTCATTCCGCGCGCGCAATGCCGAAGGGCTCGGTCACGACATCGCGCGTGCCATCCGCACCGCCTTGTCCGGCCGTCCCGGCCCGGTGCACCTGGCGCTGCCGTTCGACGTCCTCAACGCCGACGCGTCGAAAGGAAGCGTACCGGGCGCGGAAGCCTTCAAGCCCGAGATCGCCGCGCCGGACGGCGGCCTTACCGGTGCCGCCATCGAGGCGCTCAAGGGCGCGCAGCGTCCGGTCGTCATCACCGGCCCGGCTTTGAATGCGAGCCGCGCGGCGCGCGCCTGGAAGGGCGGTCTCGACGCCCTGGCCGACGCGCTCGACGCGCCGGTCATCGCCATGGAGAGCCCGCGCGGCTTGGGCGACCCGAGCCTGGGCGCGGTTTCCAAGGTATTGGCCGAGGCCGACGTCATCGTCAGCCTGGGCAAGTCGTTCGACTTCACGACAGGCTTCGGCCGGCCGCCGGCCATGGCCGAGGGGGCGCGTTTCGTCGTCCTCGACCCGGAAGCGGCCGAGCTCGAGCGCGCACGGCGCGCGCTCGGAAAGCGCCTTGCCGTTGCCGGCCCGGCCGATTCGGTGGCCGCGGCGCGGACGCTTTTGAAGGCGAATATCGGCGACAAACGTGCGAAGTGGCGCGGCCGTGTCGCTGAAGCCGCCGCCAAGCGTCCGGATGCACCCAAGGGCAAGACGCCGATGCACCCGGCCCAGCTCTGCGCCGCCGTGCAGAAGGTACTGGATGCCGCCGCCGACCCGATCCTGGTGGTCGACGGCGGTGAGTTCGGCCAGTGGGCGCAGGCCTGCATTTCGGCGCCGACGCGCGTCATCAACGGCATCTCGGGCGCCATCGGCGGCGCGGTCTGTTATGCCATCGCCGCCCAGATCGCGCGTCCCGACGCCACCGTCGCCATCCTCATGGGCGACGGCACCGCGGGCTTCCATTTCGCCGAGTTCGAGACCGCGCACCGCTACGGCGCCAACATCCTGGCCGTCATCGGCCACGACGCACGTTGGAACGCGGAATACCAGATACAGCTTCGCGACTACGGCGAGAACCGCCTGAACGAGTGCGAACTGAACCCGACCGACTACGGTGCGGCGGCGGCTGGCTTCGGCTGCCATGGCGAGATGGTCGATGATCCGGCCGATCTCGACGCGGCGCTCGAACGCGCGCTCGGGAGCGGCAAGCCGGCCTGCGTGGCGGTGGCCATCGAGGGCGTGCCGGCACCGTCGGGGAGCGGCCACTAGAACATGTCCCAGGCGGCCGGCGAGGGCGATCCTGCAAACCAAGCGTCACGCCTGGCACAAAGCGCGACGCGGATCGCGACGCCGCTGGGGCCGGACGGCGCCAACGGCCGCATGGTCTGGCACCAGTGGGGCGACGCCGAGGCGGTGCCGCTGGTGCTGCTGCACGGCGGCTCCGGATCGTGGACGCACTGGATCAGAAATATCCCGCAACTGGCTGAAAAATATCGCGTTCTCGCCGCCGACACGCCGGGCCTGGGCGACTCCGACATGCCGCCCGCGCGATTGCGCGGCAACGATTATCCCGGCTTTATGGCCGGCCTCGCCAAGGAGGTCGATGCCGGCATCCGCGCGATCTTGGGCACGCGGCCGTTTCATCTCTGCGGCTTTTCCATGGGCAGCATCTACGGCACCTGGCTGGCGGCGGACGCCGGCGAACGGGCGCTCAGCCTGACCCTGGTCGGCGCCGCGGCCTTCGGACTGCAGTGGTCGGGCGTCGCGGAGAAGCTCGAGCCCATGTCCGACGAGATGGACGCCGCTGAGCGGCGTCAGGTCCAGCGCCGCAATCTCAAACGCATCATGACCTGGCGCGACGCCGACGAACTGGCCGGCTACCTGCAGCTCGCCAACGTCGAACGCGCACGGGTACGCAGCCACGGCGTCGCCAACACCGACACGCTGACCCAGGCGCTCAGGCGCGTCGGCGCGCCGCTCCGCGGCATCTGGGGACGCCAGGATATCTACGCCTGCGAGAACTTCGCTGCGATCGAGGCGCTACTGCGGGCCCGCGACGCCGACGCGCGTTTCACGCTGATCGACGACGCCGGCCACTGGGTCATGTACGAGGCGCCGGAGGCCTTCAACGCGGCGCTGACGGCGGGGCTATAGGGTTACTTGCCGCCCGAGCGCATCTTGTCGATGCTCCACGCGCCGCCGCCGGCTGCGGCGATATACAGGAACACGAAGCAGTACATGATGGCGAGCTCGCCGCCGTTGAGGATCGGGAAGAACGCGCGTGGCGCGTGCGCGTAGAAGTACGCCACCGCCATGGTGCCCGACAGCAGGAAGGCGACCGGCCGGGTAAAGAGGCCGAACACGATCAGAACGCCGCCGACCAGTTCGATCAGGCCAGCCGCGCCGCCCATGCTCATCGGATTGGCACCGCTCATTTTGGTCATCGGAATGCTCAAGTACTTGGTGGTGCCGTGCTGCAGGAAGCAGAGACCGGCGACGATGCGGAGCACGCTCAGCAGGCGCTCGCGGTGCGGTTCGAGAAAACCCATGGAAATTCCTCCTTTATGCCGCCACGTCCCCATCCAGCCAGATGGCGGAAATAAAGATGTCGAGTGCCGGGACGGCGCCAGCTCGAACCGCCGCCCGCATGCCGCCGATCATCGTTGATCGCCCGCGCGGAGGCAACGTGCGCCCCAAAGGCGCGCGATCAATATTTCGTTAGCGGAGCCTCAAGTCAGTAGGGCTTGTCGCCGGCGATGGTGACGCGGTAGCCGTGGCGCTGGGCCGGGTAGTAGTCCCAGAC
>JAYOXJ010000076.1:9959-12415 GCA_038152725.1 Rhodospirillaceae bacterium | reverse complement strand
GCCTTGTAGTTGTTCCAGAGCGCCGGCATCTTCGATGGCACACAGGGCGTCAGGATGCGGACATCGGAGAGCGCGAAGGCGGGCCCGGCCTGTTCGGTGCCCGCGAACATGTCGCCTTGATAGGGTGTGATGGTGGCGTCGTCGCCGAGAATGCCGAAGCCGGTGGTGCCGCCGCGGTCATATCGAACCCAACGGGTCATGGTTCTCCTCCCTCTATCATGGCACGCGGATTCCCCGCCGCGCGGCCATGCCCGATTGTAGCAGTCCGGCGGCCCCAAAGGTGATCAAACTAGCGGAAAGCCCTTTCCCTTTGGCGCCGGCCAACCTTATAGTCGGGCCATGGCGCAAATCCCCTTGAGTCTCGATCCGAACAACAATTCCAATCCTGGCGCCGGGCCCGGCCCGCGGCCGAAGGCGCCGGGCAGTCCTGTGATGGGCTGGTGCGCGGTCGGCTTCGGCCTGCTCGGCATCTTCACCATCGGCTTCGTGTTCGTGCCGCTCGGTCTGATCTGCTCGGTGCTGGCGTTGTTCATGGGCCAGGCGGTGTGGGGGTTCATCGGGCTGATGCTGGCGGTCGCCGGCTTCGTCACCTCGCCGAAGCTGTGGCTGATCATCGGCATGGGCTGGTTCTATCACTGGTTCGATTCGAACGAGATGATCAAGCCGATCATCGACTTCATCAATTCGATCACCGGCGGCGGCGGCACCCGCCAAGCTTGATCCAGGGTCCCGATTCAGGGAGCCGAATTCAGTATCCGATGACGAAGCGGTTGGTGAAGGCATCGATGACGATGCCCATGACCAGGTCGAGCACGACGATGCCGAAGGCGGTCGGCGGGCTGACGCCGAGCACGTTGCGCGCGACAAAGAACGAATACGCCAGCACCCAGAGAATGGCGATCAGCGCCAGGAAGTTGGTGGTGCCGCTGGACAGCAAGCCGACGGCGCCGAGGATGGCGATCGGCAGGTAGACGGCGTTCTGGATGGCGCCGCACCAGTTGTAGACGATGATGTAGGGCACGTAGCGCCGTTCGCAGTCGAGCGGCCGGGCGAGGAACGCCATCACCACCGGGAAGGCGAGCCAGGCGATGGCGTAGGACAGCATCTCGACGGCGAGGTCGTGCAGCAGGACGGCGCCCGAGACGGTCTCGACATGGCGGAGGATCAGCAACAGCAGGAAGAAGGGCGCCACCAGACCGGCCGCCCAGAACGAACGCATTAAAGCTTGCGGCCGCAAGTCGAAATAGGCGAGGCCGCCGGCGTCGAAGCGGGCCAGCCTGAGCGCCCCTGCCAGCGCCGCCGCCGCTTCGTTGATGCGGATGCTCATGGCCGGGAGAAGAAGTCGGCGAGTACGCGTTCGTAGATCGCCGCGAGGGCCTCGATGTCGGCGACCGGCGCGTTCTCGTCGATCTTGTGGGCGGTCTCATTGATCATGCCGAACTCGACCACCGGGCAGTGGTCCTTGATGAAGCGCGCGTCCGAGGTGCCGCCGGTGGTGGAGAGCTCCGGGTTGACGCCGATGACCGCTTCGACGGCGCCGGCGACGATGGAGCTCAAGCGCCCTGGCGGGGTCAGGAACGCCTCGCCTGAGACAGAGGTCTCGATGCGGCTCCTAGGGCCGGCGTGAAGGGCGCGCTGTTCCTCCAGGAACGCCGCCAGCGAGGCGCCGGTATGGCGGTCGTTGAAGCGGATGTTGATGCGCGCCTCGGCCTTGGCCGGGATCAGGTTCGAGGTCGGGTTGCCGACGTCGATGGTGGTGATCTCCAGGTTGGTCGGCGGGAAGTACTCGGTGCCTTCGTCGAAGACGTGGTCGTCGAGCGCCTTCAGGTAGGCCAGCAGCTTCGGCACCGGATTGTCGGCGATGTCGGGATAGGCGACATGGCCCTGGGTGCCCTCGACGGTGATCCGCGCGTTGATCGAGCCGCGCCGGCCGATCTTGATCATGTCGCCGAGCTTGAGTGGATTGGTCGGCTCGCCGACCAGGCAGGCGTCGATCGCCTCGCCGTTGCCCTGCATCCAGGCCAGCACCTTCTTGGTGCCGTTGATGGCCGGGCCTTCCTCGTCGCCGGTGATCAGGAAACTGATCGAGCCCGTGAAATCGCCGCCGGTCTTGCCGAGAAAACGCTGGGTGGCGACCGCGAAGGCGGCGATGGCGCATTTCATGTCGGCGGCGCCGCGGCCGTAGAGCCGGCCGTCGCGGCGGACCGGCTGGAACGGATCGGAGACCCAGTTGGCCGGGTCGCCCGGCGGCACCACGTCGGTGTGGCCAGCGAAGCAGAAGTTGGGCGCGTCGGTGCCGTAGCGGGCATAGAGATTGTCGACGTCGGGCGTGCCGGCCTCGGAGAACGGCAGACGCCGGCAGTTGAAACCGAGACCGACGAGGAAGTCGCCGAGTACGTCGAGAGCGCCGGCGTCGGTCGGCGTGACGCTCGGCCGGCGGATCAGCGCCTCGGACA
>JAYOXJ010000076.1:0-9949 GCA_038152725.1 Rhodospirillaceae bacterium | reverse complement strand
ATCGGCCGCGTCCATCGCCATCTCCCGTGCGTCAGTCGCGCAGCAGATCGTTGATCGAGGTCTTGGAGCGGGTCTTCTCGTCGACCCGCTTGATGATCACGGCGCAGTAGAGCGACGGCGTCGGCCGGCCGTCGACGACGGGGCCCGGCATCGAGCCCGACACCACCACCGAATAGGGCGGCACGCGGCCGATATGGACCTGGCCGGTGTCGCGCTCGACGATCTTGGTCGACGACGTGATGAAGACGCCCATGGAGAGCACAGAGCCCTCGCCGACGACGACGCCCTCGACCACTTCCGAGCGCGCGCCGATGAAGCAGTTGTCCTCGATGATCACTGGGCCGGCCTGCAGCGGCTCCAAGACGCCGCCGATGCCGACGCCGCCGGAGAGATGGCAGTTCTTGCCGATCTGGGCGCAGGAGCCGACGGTGGCCCAGGTGTCGACCATGGTGCCGCTATCGACGTAGGCGCCCAGGTTGACGAAGCTCGGCATCAGGATCACGCCGGGCGCGACGTAGGCCGAGCGGCGCACCGTGCAGTTCGGCACCGCGCGGAAACCGGCCTTGCGGAACTCGGCCTCGCCCCAGCCGTCGAACTTCGAAGGCACCTTGTCCCACCAGCTGGCGCCGCCGGGGCCGCCGGAAATGGTGGTCATGTCGTTCAGGCGGAACGACAGCAGCACCGCCTTCTTGAGCCACTGGTTGACCTGCCAGTCCGCGCCTTTCTTCTCGGCGACGCGAGCCTCGCCCTTGTCGAGCAGGTCGAGCGCCGTCGCGACCGCGTCGCGGACCTCGCCCTTGGTGTTGAGATTGATGGTGTCGCGCGCCTCCCAGGCGGCGTTGATCACGGGTTCCAGCTGAGATGCGGACATGGCGGGCTTCCTGCTTGGCGGTTCGAAACGCGGGATGAAAAGCGGCTCCGAACATGGATGCGGGACCGCAGGATGTCAATATAGCGGACGAGTCACGCGCCGGTCAGCTCTCGGAGCCACTGGGTCAGGTCGTCGACGATGTGGTGCACGTGCTCGGCCTCCGAGCTTTCCTGCGCCCATTGGCTCTCGGTACGCACCCACACGCAGGCCATGCCGAGGTCGTGCGCGGGCTTGAGGTTGCGGGCCATGTCCTCGACCATCACCGCGGCTGGCGCGTTGATGGCATGCATGCTGACCAGCTTGTCATAGACGTCCGGCTCCGGCTTCGGCCGGTAGTCGGAGGCGACGATGTCGAATACGGCCTCGAAGTGATGCGCCACACCGAGTTTCTTCATGATGCCCTCGGCGTGCGCCACCGAGCCGTTGGTGAAGATGATCTTGCGGCCCTTCAGTTTTGCAAGCGCCCGGTCGAGCGCCGGGTTCTCTTCCACCGGCGAAAGGTCGATGTCGTGCACGTATTCGAGGAAATGGTCGGGGTCGGTGCCGTATTCGGTCATCAGGCCGCGCATGGTGGTGCCGTGCTGGCGGAAAAAGCCCTTCTGCATGCGGTAGGCGTCTTCCCAGGCAAGATCGAGATGCTCGGCGATATAGCGGGTGATATTGCGGTCGACCTGGTCGAACAGCCGGCAGGACGCCGGATAGAGCGTATTGTCGAGGTCGAACAGCCAAACCTCGCGCTCGGCGAGGTCTGTTTTGGGGCGTATTTGGGCGTCGGCGGGCGTTTCCATGGCGGCATTACGCCTACCGGCGCCCGATTCCTCAAGTCCCCATTGCATCTGGCCCGTCGCTGGCGGATTGTCTACACTGTGCAGAGGGATATTTCGGGTGGATTCGGGGGCATCCCAACGCCATGGATGACAGCGCTCACGAGACGCATGCCGGCGCCCAGCCGGTGGACCTATTGGAAGGCTATCCGGGCGCGGCCATGCTGGTCGGCTCGGACGGTGCGATTCGTGCCGCCAATAAGCGCGCCCAGGGCGTCGTCACGCTCTATGACGCCGGCGACCTGCCGGAACTCCGCATGTTGGTGCACGAAACCGCCACCAGCGGCGCTATCGCCACGGATACCGTCGCGGTCCCGACCGATAAGGGCGAAATCCTGTTCGAACTGACTGCCGTGCCGAGCCAGGCCGGCGAAGCCTGCCTGATGCTGGCGCGCGATCTCACCATGGAGCGGAATCTCAGGAGCGCACTGGTCGAGTCGCGCCAGCGCTACAAGGACCTGGTCGAGGTCTCCAGCGATTTCTACTGGGAGACCGACTCGGAGGGCCGCTTCGTCTTCGTCTCACCGCGCGGCGGGCTCGGCTACACCTCCGAGGAACTGATCAACGACCTCGGCGAAAACTACGTGGTCGATCCGGAGGCGTACCAGCCGCTGCCGTTCGTCAGCCAGCGGCCGCTCGAAGACATCGAGATGTGGTTCCGCTCCAGCCAGGGCGAGACGGTGTGCATGCTGGTCTCCTGCGTGCCGCTGTTCCAGGAGCAGGCCGGCCAGGCGCGGCGCTGGAGCGGCACCCGCGGGGTCTGCCGCGACGTCACCGACGAGCGCAATTCCGAAGCGGCGCTCTCTCGCGCACGCCACCGCGAACAGCTGCTCAGCTATATCGTTTCCTCGGTGCGCGACGAGCTCGATCCGCAGAACATGCTGAACGCCGCGGCGACGACGACGGCCCGCGCGCTCGGCGTCGCCGGTTGCCGCATCTATCGCTAGGCCGGACCGGGCCGTTACATCGTCGCCGCCGAATACGGCAACGTCGACAAGCTCGACGACCTCGACGAGGCGGTCCAAGCCGTGGCCGACAGCAAGGACGTAACGCCGCTGAAACTCAAATCGTGGCGGGCCCTGGGGGTGGCGACGCACTACCGTCAGATCACCAACGGCATCATCTGCATCTGGAAGGGCATCAGGGAAGAGGACTGGTCGGATGACCACCTGATCCTGATCGCCGACATCGCCAACCAGCTCGGCATCGCCAACGAGCAGGTCACCAACCACGAGCGCATCGTGGCGCTGTCGCGGACCGATTCGATGACCGGGCTGCTGAACCGCCGCGCGTTTTTCGAGGAAGAACTGCCCCGGCGCGTGGCGCGCCTGGAACGCTCGCGGCAGACGGCGGCCCTCTTTTACGTCGACATGGACAACTTCAAGCTGGTCAACGACATCCATGGCCACCAGGCCGGCGACGACGCCATCATGTTCCTGCGCGACCTGCTGATGGACTTCACCCGGCCGGGCGACGTGATCGCCAGGCTCGGCGGCGACGAATTCGCCTTGTGGCTCGACGGCATTCGCCCGGACGTGGCGGAGATGCGCACCGGCGCGCTGATCTCCGCGAGCAAGGCGATGGAGAAGTTTTCCGGCGCCCCCGACCGGCCGCTCGGCATTTCGGTCGGTGTCGCCGTCTACGATCCCGATGCACAAGAGACCCTGGATGAACTCCTTGCCCGTGCGGACGCTGCCATGTATGCCATTAAGAAGGCTGGAAAAGGCGGCTTCCACATGGCCGAACCCCCGGCCAGCAAGGAATCCGGGGCGGTTTCCGGCTAATCCGCCGCGCTCCGGCATTCAGATGGTGGGACATAAGCCGTGATCGCCGACGTCAATAGCGCCACGATCTCCTACGAGGATTCCAAAGAGCTGGCGACGCATGCGGATGCGGCGGTGCGGACCAAGCTCGCCCAGCGCAAGGACGTCCGTCCCGAAATTCTCTATTTTCTGGCCGAGGACCCGGACCCGGACGTGCGCCGCGCCGTCGCCGAGAACGCCGCCGCGCCCGACCTGAGCCACGTGCTGCTCGCCGGCGACGCCGATGAGGAAGTCCGCACCGGCCTCGCCAGCAAGATCGCCGCCAAGGCACCGGGCCTGGATGCCGACGACGGCGACCGCGCCCGGCGCGCAACCTACCAGGCGCTCGAGATGCTCGCCCGCGACCAGCTCAAGGTGGTGCGCGGCGTGCTTTCAGAAGCCCTGAAGGACGTGCCCGGCGCGCCGCACGGCATCATCAAGACCCTGGCCCGAGACCTGGAGATCGACGTCTCCGGCCCGGTACTCGAATTCTCGCCGGTTCTCGACGACGACGACCTGCTCGAACTCATCGCCGCCGCACGCGCCGAGGGCGCGCTCGGCGCCATCGCCCGGCGCGAGAACGTCGGCGAACCGATTTCCGATGCCATCGTCGCCACCGACGACACGGAGGCCATCGCCGATCTATTGTCGAACACCTCGGCGCAAATCCGCGAGGAGACCCTCGACCGCCTCGTCGACGCGGCGGAAAGCGTCGAACTCTGGCATAAGCCGCTGGTGGCGCGCCATCACCTGCCGGAAGGCGCCGCGGCGCGCATGGCGCACTATCTCGCCGACAGCCTGCTGGCCGAACTCGGCCAGCGCACGGATCTGGACGAGGCGACGCTGGCTGAGGTCCGCGCCACGGTCACCAAGCGCATCGGCCGCCGCGGGCAGGACGCCCCGGTGCTGGCCGGCGGCCAGGATTTCCTCAAGGGCGAGTTGCCGATGAACATGGTGATGCGGCTCTACAACGCCCGCAAGCTCGAGGCCAAGGTGGTCGAGAAGGCGCTGATGGCCAGCGACTACGGTTTCGTCTTCGCAGCACTCCTGGTGCGCGCCGGTCTCGGGCCGGAAGTCGGGCGGCGCATCTTTCAAGAGAAACACCCGAAGGCGATCATGGGGCTCTGCTGGAAGGCCGGGCTGACGGCCGAGATGGGCGAGTAGGTGCAAAAACGCATGGGCCGCGTGGCGCCGGGCGAACTTCTGAAGGCGACCGAAAGCGGCGACTATCCACTCTCCGAGCAGGACCTCGCCTGGCAGCTCGAATTCTTCACCGATCTGATGGCTTCGGTGCGCTGAGAGGGAGGATGAGGTGACCGGCCGGATCGAAAAAATTCTCGGAAGCGGCGCCCCACTCACTTACGAGAAATCGAAGGAGCTAGCTGGCCACACGGATGAGGAGGTGCGTGCGGAACTGGCCGTGCGGCCCGATCTCCGCCCGGAAATCCTCTATTTCCTCGCCGAGGACCCGTCGCCCCGGGTGCGTCGGCTGATCGCCGAGAACCCAGCGACGCCGCATCACGCCGATCTGCTTTTGGTGCGCGACGACAACCACGAAGTCCGCGGCGGCTTGGCGGAGAAGATATCGCGCCTGGCGCCCGGGCTCGATCCCGACGAGCAGGACAAGGTCAAGCGCATGGCCTACGACGCGCTCGACCTGCTGGCGCGCGACCAAGTCACCCGGGTGCGGCAGATTCTCGCCGAGGCCATCAAGGACGTCGCCGGCGCACCGCCCGACGTGATCCGCCGTCTCGCCTTCGATACCGAAATCGTGGTCGCGGCGCCGGTGCTGGAATATTCGCCGGTCCTTACCGACGCCGATCTGATGGAGATCATCGAGCAGGGCAGCGCCAAGGGCAGGACCGACTACATCTCGCGCCGCCGCCAGGTCAGTGCCGCGCTGTCGGACGCCATTGCCGCCACCGGCGACGAGACCGCCGTGGCGCTGCTGCTGGCCAATCCGAGCGCGCAGATCAGGGAAGAGACGCTCGACCGGCTGATCGATACGGCCGAGCGCATCGAGAGCTGGCATGCACCACTGGTCGCCCGGCCCAAGCTCTCCGAGCACGCCGCCATTCGTCTCGCACATTTCGTCGCCGCCAACCTGATCGAGGTTTTGGCCGCCCGCCACGACCTCGAGCCGGACGTGCTCGACGAAGTCAAACGGGTGGTCGATCAGCGCATCGATGCGGGCGAGCCCGGGTTCGAGGGTCAGGCGAAGGCCGGCGAAGCCGGCGAGGATACGGCGACGCCACTGGAGATCGCCTACGACGAGGCCAAGAAGAAACAGGCCGCCGGCGAACTGACGCTGGCCTGGGTCGAGCGCGTGCTCAAACGCGATGCGCGCGAACCGGTGATGGCGGCCCTGGCGGTGCTCTGCGATCTGCCGGTGCTGGCGGTGCAGCGCGCGGTGGTGGCGCGAAACCAGAAGGGCTTGGTGGCGCTATTCTGGAAGGCGGAACTGGCGCCCGAGATCGCCGTCGCCGTGCAACGCCAATTGCTCGGTATCGACGAGGACGCTGCCATCAAGGGCTATGGCGGCGGCAACTACACGCTGAGCGAAGCGGATATGGAGTGGCAGCTGGAACTGATCGGCGACGGCTGACGCACCTCAGCGGGTAATCTGGGTGCCGGCGCCGCCCTTGGTGAAGAGCTCGATCAAGACCGCATGCGGCACCCGGCCGTCGATGATGGTGGCAGCATCGACGCCCTGCTGGACGACCTCGATGCAGTTCTCGATTTTCGGAATCATGCCGCCCGAGATGGTGCCGTCGGCGATCAGCGCGTGCGCCTCGTCGACGGTCAGCGACGAGATCAACTTGCCTTGCTTGTCGAGCACGCCGGCCACGTCGGTCAGGAAATAGAGGCGGGTCGCATGCAGCGCCGCGGCGATGGCACCGGCCACGGTGTCGGCGTTGATATTGAGCGTTTCACCGTCGGGGCCACGGCCGATCGGCGCGATCACCGGCGTGATGTCACGTTTCTCGAAGGCCTTCAGGACGTGCGGGTTGATGCCCCGGGGCTCGCCGACCAGGCCGAGATCGATGACCTTCTCGATGTTTGAGTCGGGATCGCGCTTGGTGCGCGTCAGGCGTTCGGCATAGATCAGGTTGCCGTCCTTGCCCGAAAGCCCGACCGCGTAGCCGCCGGCACCGTTGATGTTGGAGACGATCTCCTTGTTGATCGAGCCCGACAGCACCATCTCGACGACGTCGATGGTGGCCTGGTCGGTGACGCGAAGGCCGTCGATGAACTCGCTCTTGATCTTGAGCTTCTCCAGCATGGCGCCGATCTGCGGGCCGCCGCCGTGCACCACCACCGGATTGATGCCGACCTGGCGCAGCAAGACGATGTCGCGCGCGAACAGTTGCGCCAACTCGGGGTCGCCCATAGCGTGGCCGCCGTACTTGATGACGACGGTCTTGTCGTTGTAGCGCCGCATGTAGGGCAGCGCTTCCGACAGAATCTTCGCCTGTTGGGCGGATTCCATCGGCAAAACCCCGTTGCTCGTGCTTTTGGTGTCGTTCATGGCGGTGAAGTTAGCGGCTCGGGAGCGGTTCCGCCAGTCTTGATGCGCCGGCCGGGGAAAATCTTGGCGCGTGCCGGGGGCTCAGTATTTGATGTTGTCGGACGCCAGCGGTTGATACTCCACGTCGCAGGCGCCGATCACGTGTTTGATGGTGCCGCCGCTGCCCCGGAGCGGCAGGTAGATGGCCTCGAACGGCGAGGGGTAGTCCTTGCCGACCGCCGTCAGGTAGCCGACCACGCGTGTCGGCAGGCCGGTCCGATAGGGCATGCGCAAGCGCGCCAGGACCATATCGCCGGCTTCGCCCTGAAACCGGTCGCGCACTTTCAAGCCGGTCCGGTCGAAACCGAAAGTGTCGACGATCCCGGTGCCGTAGAAACGCGCGATGAATTCCTCGCCGCCGTCGATGGCATCGCACAGCCCCATGAACGGAGCGATGTCGTAGAGCTCCATCAGGTCGATGTCGGCGATGAACGGCGGGCCGCCGTCGGCCTTTTTCGATTGCCAGTAGGCGAGCAACCGATTGCAGATCGCGGAATTGAAGGCGTCGGTAACGTATGGGGCTCTGACCCGGGCCGGCGGCCCCTTAAGCGTGTCGGTCAAACGGCAGCACTCTCATGTTCGGTGGCGTTCGATGCCTGTTGCAGCTTAATGCAACATCGGCGGACCAGTCCAGAGCCGGGCCGCTGTCTAGGACGCCGGCGCCACCAGTGTCCGGATGACGCCGCGCAGTTCGGCGATGCCGTCCTGCTTGCGCGAGCTGGTGGCGAGAATGTCTGGGTGGGCGGCGCCGTGGGTGGCGAGTTCGCGGGCGATCTCTTCGGTGAGCGCCGCGAGCGGACCCGGCTTGACCTTGTCGCACTTGGTCAACACCACCTGGTAGACCTGGGCGGCGACATCCAAAAGCTCGAAGATCGAACGGTCGGTGTCCTTGACGCCGTGGCGTGCGTCGACCAGCACGAAGGTGCGGGCCAGGCTGGCGCGGCCCTTGAGATAGGTTTCGATCAGACGGGTCCAGGCCTTGACTTGGGCCTTCGGCGCCTTGGCGTAGCCGTAGCCCGGCAGGTCCGCGATCATCAACAAGCCGTCGAGATCGAAGAAATTGATTTCCTGGGTGCGGCCCGGCGTGTTTGACGTGCGCGCCAGCGCCTTATGGCCGACCAGTGCGTTGATTAGGCTCGACTTGCCGACGTTGGAGCGCCCGGCGAAGGCGATCTCGGGCAGCGTGTCGGGCGGCACGTGCTCAAGCCGCGCCGCGCCCAACACGAACCGGCAGGGGCGCTGGAACAGCAGCCTGCCGGCCTCGATCTCATCTTCGGTGAATTCGGCCATGGTCCGTTCTCCCACCTGGCCGGTTGGCCTCGCCTACTGCAACGCCTGCTTTCCGGTCAGGCCCTGGCGGCGCATGATCACCCACTGCTGGATAATGGAGAGCAGGTTGTTCCAGGCCCAGTAAATCACTAGTCCGGCTGGGAAGCTTGCCAGCAGGAAGGTGAAGAACAGCGGCAGGAACATGAAGATCTTGGCCTGTACCGGGTCGGCCGGCTGCGGGTTGAGCTTCTGCTGCAGGAACATTGTGGCGCCCATGATCAGCGGCCACACGCCGATCATCAGGAAGTGGGGAGGCGTCCAGTCGATCAGGCCGAATAGGTTGAACAGCGTCGTCGGATCGGGCGCCGAGAGGTCGTGAATCCAGCCATAGAACGGCGCGTGACGCATTTCGATGGTGACGAACAGCACCTTGTAGAGCGCGAAGAATACCGGAATCTGGATCAGGATGGGCAAACACCCCGAGGCCGGATTGACCTTCTCTTTCTTGTAGAGCTCCATCATCTCCTGATTGAGACGCTGGCGATCGTCACCGTAGCGCTCCTTCAGCTGCACCATCTTGGGCTGTAGCATCTTCATCTTGCTCATCGAGACATAGGACTTGTTGGCAAGCGGGAAGAACACGAGCTTGATGCCGACGGTGAGGATCAGGATGGCGATGCCCAGGTTGATGAAATGGTGCTCGAGCCACAGCAGCGCGTAGAAGATCGGCTTGGTCAGGAAGTAGAACCAGCCGAAATCGATGGCGAGGTCGAAGCGCGCGACGCCGAGCTTCTCCTCGTAGCCGTCGAGCAGTTTGATCCGCTTGGCGCCGACGAACATGTGGTTGACCGTCTTTATCGGCTGGCCGGGCGGCGCCGTCAGGGACGGACCGACGTAGTCGACCTGGTAGGCATCGACGTTGTTCGGCTTGGAATAATAGAACCGCGAATTGACCGGCACGGTTTGATCGGGAACCAGCGCGGCGAGCCAATACTTGTCGGTGATGCCGATCCAGCCGCCACGCGACGATTGCTTGATCTCGGGCGACTTGTGCAGGTCGTCGTAGTCGATTTCCTTGAGCGTCTTGTCGAAGACGCCGAGCAGCCCTTCGTGCAGGATGTAGAAGCCGGTGGTCTGCGGCGTGGTGTGGCGCGAGATCAACCCGTAGGCATGCATCGAGACGGGAGCCTGGGTGGTGTTCACGACTTCCTGGGTGATGGTGAACATGTAGTCGCTGTCGACCGCATAGATGCGCTTGAAGGTCAGGCCCTGGCCGTTCGACCACGTCAGCGTCAACGGCTGTTCGGGGGTGAGCGTGTCGCGGTCAGCGGTCCAGAGCGTGTCGGGGCCCGGCACCGCGACCGTGCCCTGCGGCACCCAGCCGAACTGCGCGTAATAGGCGTCGCTCAAGCCCTTGGGCTGCAGCAGTACGATGGCCGCGCTCTTCGGATCGGTGGTCTCGCGGTACTTGGTGAGCGTGATGTCGTCGACGATAGCGCCCTTGAGGGCGATCGAACCGGAGATGCTGGGGGTGACGATCTTGATGCGCGGGCTGCCGGTGGTGAGCATGGCGCTCCGCGTCGACGCACCGGTCGCCTGAGCGGCGGCGCTGCCC
>JAYOXJ010000075.1:0-12427 GCA_038152725.1 Rhodospirillaceae bacterium | reverse complement strand
CTCCCGGCGGAGACGCCCGAGGCCGACGTGCTGGCGTTGGTCGGCAAGCTCAACGCCGACCCGGCCGTCAACGGCATCCTGGTGCAACTGCCGCTGCCCAAGCAGATCGACGAACAGAAGGTGCTCGCCGCCATCGACCCGGACAAGGACGTCGACGGCTTCCACGTCATCAACGTCGGCCGGCTGTGGACCGGCGGTGACGCCCTGGTGCCGTGCACGCCCTACGGCTGCCTGATGCTGCTGAAAGACCGGCTCGGTGACCTATCGGGCAAACGCGCCATCGTCGTCGGACGCTCGAACATCGTCGGCAAGCCGATGGCGGCGCTGCTGCTGGCCGAGAGCTGTACCGTGACCATCGCGCACTCGCGTACCAAGGATCTGGCCGAGCGCTGCCGCGAGGCCGACATCGTCGTCGCCGCGGTCGGCCGGCCGGAGATGATCAAGGGCGAATGGATCCAACCCGGCGCCATCGTCATCGACGTCGGCATCAACCGGGTGGAAGCGCCCGAGAAGGGCCTCAAGGAAGACGGCTCGCCGAAGACCAAGCTGGTCGGCGACGTCGACTACGCCGGCACCAAGGGCCACGCCGGTGCGATCACGCCGGTACCCGGCGGCGTCGGGCCGATGACCATCGCGTGCCTGTTGCGCAATACGCTGGTCGCCGCCTGCCGACAGAACGGTATCGAGCCGCCGGCGTTGTAATGGGGTCCAATGTTCGGATGGAAGCGAGGTTCCACCGCCTCGATCAACGCACCGCCATTGCGATAGCGACCGCCCCGGAAAAATTACGATCAACTCGGCAACCTGGCATTTGGAACCGAGGTTGACTGAAATCTGGCGAAATCTTTTGCACCGGACGATACGTTGATTACGCACGCGACAGATTTTGCTTAAATATTCAAAAATATAAATTGGTTAAGTGCGGTCCAGTTCTGTTAAACCGACTACGTTGATAGGTTTTGTGTATGATAAAATCATTAATTTGGATTTGCTTTGGCTCTCTGAAAAGCCTCCAATTAGAAAATTAACAATTAAAAAAAGACGGCAGGTTAGTTATAACTAACTGGGAGGACGCGGTTTGGCGCGGTTTCGCAGACCAAGGTTCGGTCGGGAAACTACGGTAGACTTTCGCAGTCTCCTTAAACTTCGGTTGTTACGTTACATGTGGCGCGAATGTGCCACGTGGATACTCGTGGTCAACTTTTAGCCAAGCAAAGTGGGAGGATACCTAATGAAGAGTTTTTTCTGTAAAGCGATGGGCGCGACGGCTGTCGCCGCGTTTGCGCTGGGCGCATCGGTCTCGGCGCAAGCGAAGGTCGACTTCGGCAAGCCGGGCGAGCCGGTGAAGCTCGTCATCGGCTACCAACCCTATTACACCGAATCCTGGTCCGGCGTCGTCGTTGCCTCTAAGGAACTCTGGAAGAAGTACTTGCCGAAAGGATCCACCGCGACGTTCGAGATCGGGCTTCAGGGCTCGGTCATCGTCGGCAAGCTGCTCGGTGAAAAGAACCACATCGGTTACATGGGCGACATGCCCGCCATCGTGTCCTCCATGCGCGAGAACCAGGTCGATCTTCGCATGGTTTCCGTGCTCGGCACGTCGAAGCAGCAGTGCAACATCTTCCTGGTGCCGAACAATGCGCCGAAGTTCAAGAGCGGCATGGACGCCGTCAAATGGATGGATAAGAAGCTGATTGCGGCACCGCACGGTGCCTGCACCGACCGCTTCGCGCGTCTGGCTTTCCAACAGGCCGGCATTCAGCCTTCCAAGTACCTGAACCAGAATATCGAAAACATCACCAAGAACCTCGAGGCCGGGAAAATTCAGGGCGCCGCGATTTGGGAGCCGACGGCCTCCAAAATCGAGATGCTCGGGATCGCGCGCCGCGCCGCCACCGGCGCCGACTTCGCCGGTGACGACTCGGGTGATGCCGGGTTCTTGGTCATGATGAACCATCTCATCCAGACCCGTCCGGATGTGTACAAGGGCTGGCTCGAAGCCGAGCTTGATGCGCAGTTGTTCCTCGCCAATCCGGCGAACGCGAGCGAAGTGGCCAAGATGGCGGACGACCAAACCGAAGGCATCGACCGTAAGGTCCTGTGGGCGTCGCTCTATCACGATGAGAAAGGCGCTAACAAGCTGACCCTCGACTTTATCTTCAACGATAAAGTCAAGACGATGCTGAAGGCGTCCGCCGCGTTCCTCGCCGGTCAGAAGAAGTTTGGCAATCGCACCGAACTGCGGCCCGAGGCCGTTTGGGACGGCATGGCCCGTCAGATCCTCAAGGAGCGTGGTTTGAGCAGCCCGGTCGGCAAGATCAACGGCGTTCCGATGTCTCAGTACAAAAACTGAGCCGAGACTTACAAACGCGGGCCCCGGCGTGATCGCCGGGGCCCGTTTGTAACTTTACAGAATACTTGAGTTGTGATCTCGGACCCGCAACTTCCAATCCGCTGCACAGGGCCTTGATGACTGAAAAGAGAGCAATGAAACAGACTAGCCAAGCACCGACCGGCTTAGCTTTGACCTTGTACAATTGGAAAGCGAGCCTGAAGACCCCGACGCCTTATTTGATGGCGCTGGGGATTGTTCTTTGGATCGGTGCCTACTACCTTTTCGTCGAAGGTTGGAAGCTGCCCCGGTTCAACAAGCTGCCTGGGCCAGTCGAAGTCATTACCGAATGGCTGAGCGAAAACCCGGCTTGGGGGATTTCACTGTTCACGCCACAATATTACGACCACGTCATCGTCAGCTGCCGACGCATTATCATCGCGTTCACGATCGCGACCGGTATCGGCGTCCCGCTCGGGCTTTTCATGGGATGGTCGAAGACGTTTCGTGACTACACGTTCCCGATCCTCGAGACAATTCGTCCAATCCCGATTTTGGCCTGGGTGCCGCTGGCCATTTTGATGTTCACGGGGCTGGAGACGCCGGTCATTTACCTGGCGACACTGGCGTCGCTGTTCGTGACGACCTTGAATACGCTGCTGGGAGTCGACTCGATCGACTCGGAATATTTCCGCGCCGCCAACTGTCTCGGCTCGAAACCGCACCACGTTTTCTGGCATGTCGTGGTCCCGGGTGCGTTGCCGTTCATCTTTACCGGGCTGCAGATCAGTGTTGGCGTGGCTTGGTTCTCTTTGGTCGCCGCTGAAATGGTGTCGGGCGAGTTCGGCCTCGGCTATATGATCGTCGACAGCTACATGAACGTTACGTACGTGACCATGGTCATCGGCATGCTGACGCTGGGCTTCGTCGGTTGGTTTTCGTCCGCCCTGGTGCGCATCGCGGGCAATCGAATGATGCAGTGGCGGATACGCGCGCTGGCGCTGGAGGGCAGATAACATGGACGGCCATACTTTGACCCGTGGCGCGATCAGCATCCGCAACGTCACCAAGATCTACGACCCCGAGGGCGTCAACGTCATGGCGGTGGACGACTGTTCGCTGGAGATCGCCGCAGGAGAGGTTTGCATGATCGTCGGCCCGTCGGGCTGCGGCAAGACCACCCTGCTGAACGCGATCGCCGGTTTTCACTCGATCACCAGCGGTGAGATCTATCTCGATGGCGAACTTCTATGCGGGCCGAACAAACCGATCGCCGAGCAAGGTGCCGATCGGATGGTCGTATTCCAGCACGGCGCCCTGTTTCCCTGGAAGACGCTGATCGACAACGTCGCGTACGGGCCCATCGTGCAGGGCGTCATGACCAAGGCCGAAGCCCGGGACAAGGCCGAAGTGATGCTGGCCGAGGCCGGCCTTGCGGACATGGCGAAAAAGTATCCCGGCGAAGTTTCCTCCGGCATGGCGCGCCGCGCCGAGATCGTCAGGGCCTTGATCAATGACCCCAAGGTTCTTCTCCTCGACGAACCGTACCGGGCAATGGACGCTTTGACCAAGTCGATCATGCATGAATCACTGTTGGAAGTGTATGACCGGACCAAGGTCACGATCTTCTTCATCACGCACGATCTGGAAGAAGCGATCTTCCTGGGCGACCGCGTGATCGTGATGACCACGCGCCCAGCGCGAACCAAGAAAATTCTGAACGTCGATATTCCGCGGCCACGCGACTTCAAGGTCCTGTCGTCGGAACGTTTCCGCCAGTTGGTCGAAGAAACCAAGGATGCCGTTCACGAAGAGGCGATCAAGGCGTTCGAAGCTGGCGAGCGCGAACTCGCCTAGTTCGCGACGGCGGCTCAGAAATTGAATACGGAAGTGGATCGAGAATCGAAGATGTCCGAAGCAGATAAAACCCCCAACGCTCCGGTTGAGCGCGAAACGAAAGTCGAAGTCCGCGCACCGCGAAAGCGGTCCAAACTGGAAAAGGCCATATCGAGCAAGTCGTTTTGGCGCGGCGTCGTCGCGCTCATCGGTTTCGTGCTCCTATGGGAAGTCTGCTCCCGGATGGAGCAGTGGACCGGAGTCGAGGTCCCGTGGATCGGCAAAGTCCCTCCCCCGACTGAAGTGCTAGCCGCCTGGACCGAGATTTTCTGGTTCGCCGGGTATTGGGAGAGCTGGTATCTCAGCACCGGACGCGTGTTCGCCGGCTTCATCGCCGCCATGGTCCTCGGCATTCCGTTCGGCCTCTGCCTGGCGGTGAACAGGTATTTCCACGATATCTTCTTCCCGCCCTTCGAAGTACTTCGGCCGATCCCGCCGCTGGCTTGGGTTCCGGCCTCGATCGTGTTCTGGCCGACGACCGAATTGTCGATCGCGTTCGTCACATTCCTGGGCGCGTTCTTCACCATCGTGATTAACGTCCTCGGCGGTGCGAAAAGCATCGACATCCGGTTCCTGCGGGCCGCCCAATCAATGGGCGCCACGCAGTGGGACTTGTTCAGAAAGATCATTCTGCCGGGCACCCTACCCTCCATCTTCACAGGTGCAGCCGTCGGCATGGGCATTACCTGGGAGGTCGTGCTCGCCGGCGAGATGATTTCCGGTGGCGGCCAACAGGGTGGCGGCGGTCTCGGCTTCTTCATCTGGAGTTCCTACATGGGTGGCACCGTCGCCCAGGTTATCGTCGGCATGATTTCAATCGGAATTGCGGGTTACCTTTCCAGCTCGCTGATCCGTTATATCGGCAGCATTTCGATGCCATGGCGCCGGTTGTTCTAGGGAGGCGACGATAATGGCAACCAATACCGAAACTTCGACCGGCCGCGCGAAGGGCAAGGCGACCCTTGAGCTTAAGAACGTCAGCCGTACCTTCGGCACCGAATGGGCGCGAGAGGAAATCATCAAGGATTTCACGCTCACGGTGAACCCAGGTGAATTGACGGTGATCGTTGGTCCGTCCGGCTGCGGCAAATCGACCTTGGTTAATCTCGTCGCTGGTTTCGATAAGCCCGATGGCGGCGAAATCCTGCTGAACGGCCAAAAAATCACCGGGCCCGGGCACGACCGCATGGTTGTGTTTCAGGAAACCGCGTTGATTCCTTGGCAGACGACACGTGAAAACGTGGTCTTCGGTCCGAAGCTGCGCGGAGACCGAAAGACCGCCGAAATCGAAGCCGAGGCCGATCGCCTGCTCAACAAGGTCGGCCTCGCCGAGTTCAAGGAGAAATATCCGATCCAGCTTTCCGGCGGCATGCAACGCCGCGCCGAACTCGCCCGCGCCATGATCAATCATCCGCTGGTGATGATCATGGACGAACCGTTCCGCGGACTGGACGCCATGTCCCGTGAACTGATGCAGGAGTTTTTCGTGCGCCTGTTCGAGGAGAACCGGCGCACTAACCTGTTCGTCACCTCAGAGGTCGAGGAAGCCATTTTCCTCGCCGACCGTCTGGTGATTCTTTCGAACCGACCGACTTCGGTCCGCGAGGTCATCGACATCAAGCTTCCGAGGCCACGCGATTTCCATATGTTGAGCAGCCCGGAAGCGTTCGAGTACAAGCGGCAAACGATGGAAATCCTGCACGAAGAAGCCATGAAGAGCTTCAACCGCACCGACCGCGCATTCAAATCCGCCGCCGAGTGATCCGTGACCGCCTTTGCGGTTCTGCTACAGCGTGAGGTCATCATCGCGTTGGCCTTGGTCGGTGCCGTCGTCGCTACCATCGGCAGTGTCCTGGTCCATCGGAAAAAGCAGGCCCCGCCGCCTCATGCACGGCTGGTTTTGCGCCTGGGCTACGCCTTGACCTTCGTCAGCGTTGGACTATTCATTGTTGCGGGATTCGTTGGCGTCGATGGCAATTGATTGAGGTTCGGCCGCGGCACGGCCTCAGCCAAAAGGATACTCATGATCAAAGCTGAGAAGCTCGTGAAACGTTTCGGCCGGTTTACGGCCGTGGATGGCGTTTCCTTTCGGGTTTCGAGTGGCCAGATCGTCGGTTTGCTCGGGGCCAATGGCGCCGGCAAGTCGACGACCATGCGGTTGCTGACCGGCTACCTTTCGGCGGATCAAGGTACGGCCCGCGTCGGTGGTTTCGACATTACCGCCAACCGCGACGCGGCGCAGCGGCTGATTGGATATCTTCCGGAATCGGCGGGCGGATTTCCGCAGATCACTGTCCGTGAATTTCTGGCTTTCGCCGGCGAGGCGCGGAACATATGGGGCGCCGAACTGAGAGACGCCATCGACCGTGTGTCCGAAATGGTCGATTTGAATTCGGCGCTGCACCGGCGGATGTCGGAGTTGTCGAAGGGGTGGCGCCAGCGCGCCTGGTTTGCCCAAGCTCTATTGCACGATCCGTCGGCGCTGATCCTGGATGAGCCGACCGACGGGCTGGACCCAAACCAGAAGGATCGGGCTCGGGCACTGATCCGCGATGCCGCCAAGGATAAGGCGATCATTCTGTCGACGCACATTCTTGAGGAGGCCGAGGAACTCTGCGACCGGGTCATCGTCATCGATCACGGCCGTGTGGTGCGCGATCTACCGTGCCAGGATCTTCTCGATGAGAGGGGCCGGCTGGCGCCCGCATTCAGGCAGTTGACCGGCGGCAGCGCAGAGCGTCCGGGGGGCAATCCATGAGGGCCGCTCTGGCGGTTTGCCGCCACGAACTTAGGTTGTTGCTCTACGCCGCGCTAAGCTACGTGTTCATGGCCGGTTTTCTGGTCGCGCTGGCATCTGCGATTTTCCTGATCGCCGATTTCTATTCGTCCGACGAAGCTTCTGTTCAGTTGATGCTATCGTTCGCACCATGGGTCAGCATCGTCCTGGTACCGGCGCTTGCTATGGGGATGTGGCCGAACGACCAGGTCGACAAGAGCGCCGAACTGACCTTGACCCTGCCGCTGAGCCTGCCCGCAATCGTGATCGGCAAGTTCCTCGCCGGATATCTGGTGCTGCTCGCGACCCTGGCCTTCACCTTTCCATTTCCGCTCACCGTCGCCTTTCTCGGAGAACCTGATTTTTCACGGATGGCGGCGGGCTACCTCGCCGTGGCGATGATGCTCGGACTGTTTTTCGCGGTGTCGCTTTTCGCCGCGGCGGTGGTTCGCAATCGGGTCGGCGGGTTCGTGATCGGGCTCGGGTTGCTGTTCGTCCTGATGATGATGGGATGGGATGTCTTCACCACTTTGCTGAAGGCAAGCGTGCCGCCGACCTTGCTCGATGCGATTTCCTATTTCAGTCCGCAGACCTGGATCCTGCGGATGGGCGAAGGAATGATCGAAATTGCCGGTGTGGTCTATTTTGCCGCTGGCATCGGCGTCGCGTTGGTCGGATGCGGCATCGTCATCGGTTGGCGCGATACCCATGCGCGGGCTTTCCGGCCGATGATCTTGTCGGCATGCCTCGCGTCCGTCGCCGCATTGGCGTCGGTGGTGCCGCTGGCAAAACTTCCCCTCGCCCTCGATTGGACGGCAGAACGGGAATTCACTCTCGATGCCGGCACACGGAATATTCTCAGAAACCTTCCCAAAGGAGCCACCGCGACTTTTTACTGGAGCGCCGGCGAAGCAACCGTTCCTGTCACCATCAAGTCTCATGCCCGGCGCATTCGAAATCTGCTCGACAATATGGCCCTCAATTCGCGGGGACGATTGCGTATTGCCGAGATCGACCCTCAGCCGGACAGTGACGAGGAACTCCAGGCAATTGCGAATGGCGTCCGGCGGATTCCGATGTCGTCTGGCGATCAGTTCTATCTTGGACTGACGGTCGCGTACGGCAAGCGCGTTGGCAACATTCCGTATTTCGATCTTGCCCGTGACCGCTTTCTCGAATACGACATCGCGCTTGCATTGAATGGCTTGGCGCGCACCGCGACGCCTAAAATCGGAATCCTCAGTCCGCTATTGCAGTCTAGGGCCGCAGTCGATCAACGCGAGGGAATGTCGTTCATGGCGGAGCTTAAGCGCTCCTACGACATCGCGGTGATCCCGTATTTCAAACCGGAGATTCCGCCCGGCCTAAACGCGCTGATCATCATCGACGCCAGCGTTCTGCGCCGCGAGATGCTATACGCCATCGACCAGTTCGTCATGAACGGCGGCAGCCTCGTGGTGATGGTCGACCCCTATGTGCGTTTCAACAGGGGCAGCAACATGCTCAACCCAAGCCCGTCGAAAGAGATCAACGACATCTCCGATCTGCTGGCGAAATGGGGGGCGCGGTACGTCAGCGACGCCGTCGTCGGCGACTTGCGGGCGGCATCGCCTGTTGCGGACAGCCAGGAGACCCGGCTTAACTTTCCGTTTTGGATGCGAATTCGAAAGGCCGGTCTCGGCCAGGGGCACCCGGTCAGCGCCAGCCTGAACGAAGTCTTCATGGTCGAACCCGGATCGTTGGAGATCACCGCGCCCGATAGGGTCGAAGCCTTGATCACCACCTCGCCGGAAAGCGGGACACAACCGCGTAACGGCTATGGCCGGCGCCAACCGCGCGAACTCGCGGCGTCATTTACGCCCGATGGCAAGGTGCGGAATATCGCGCTCGCCATTCGCGCCCCGTTCGACAGTGCGTTCGCCGCCGCTCCCAGCCCGGCCAATGCCGCGACGCCTTCGCTGCCGCATCTGGCGCATTCGACCGGGCAACCAACGGTCTTTGTCATCGCCGACGTCGATTGGGTCTTCGATCCGTTCACGTTGCAGCGGGTCGATCTCGGCGGCCGTACCGTCGTTCGTCCGTTGAACGATAATCTGACGTTTCTCCTCAATCTGGTCGAATTTGCCGCCGGTGAGAGCAACCTTGTGCGAATCCGCTCGCGCGGCCGGCTGCACCGGCCGTTCACCAGTGTCCAACATCTGTTCGAGGTGGCGCAAACCCGGTACCGCCAGGAAGAAGCGGCGCTATCGAAATCGGTATCCGAACTCGAGGCGCGCATGCAATCGGCCATACGTTCAGCCGGTGAAGTTGCGCCTAATGCCATGCCGGACTCGGTGCGCAGGGATGTCGAGAACTTCCGCGGTGAACTGGTGCAGGCGCGCAAGCGGCTTCGCGACGTGCGTCATCTGATCAGAACGGAGGTGGAAAGCCTCGGGCGCCGTTTGACAGCGATTAACCTACTTGCCGGCCCTGTGCTGGTTGTCGTGCTTTGGCTGTGCGTAATGGCATTTCGGCGGCGGGGTCGTCGGAAAACCGCGCCGGAAACTTGACCGACGGATCGGACAACCACTGTTCCATCTTTCCGTTGGCGCGAAGTTCCTTGCAAATCGATGTGGCAATTTTGGCCATCGGCATGATCGGCGTCGAGGGTGACCAGACGAGACCAACCTCCCGCGTGACTTCGGGGTCGACGAGCCGGATTTCCTTGGTGCCTGGCAGCCGGCCGGGAACCCGCGCGAAGTGGCTGGGCACGATCGTCACCAGGCCGGCGAACATCACATGGAAGATGAGATTGATAATTGAGTCCGAAGCCACGACCACGGGATCTGGCCTGCAATCGACTTGGGAAAAGGCCTCGTCGATGATCCGACGCTCGTGCATGGAAGAATCCAACTGGCAAAGCGGCAGTTTCGCGGCTTCCTTCCAAGTGATCGAGTCCAGCGAAGCCCATTCCGAGTGTTCCGGCACCAGCAGACTGAGCTTTTCCGTGTACAGCGGCATCGAGTCCAAATCCTGGATCGACTCCTCGTGAATGTAGGTGACGCCGACATCGAGTGCGAAACTGCTCAAGCGCTGGCGCGTTTGCTCGACGCCGAGGAAATGAATTTCGATATCCACGTTGGGATGGCGTGCATGCATCATCCGCGAAAACAGCGGCAGAACCGGCGACGAATTCGGCATCGCGCCGATACGAATGCGGCCTTCCAGGTTGTCGCGCATTTGCGACAACTCGGCCATCATGGCATCGCGCTGGGATGTCACCCGCTTGGCCCACTCGACGACACGTTCGCCTTCCGGTGTGAAACCCATGAACCGGCGGCCACGCAAAACAATCGGCACGCCGAGACTGAACTCCAACTGCTTGATGCCGCTGGACAGACTCGGTTGCGAGACATGGCAACGCTCCGCAGCCCGCCCGAAGTGCTGTTCTTGGTTCAATGCAACCAAGTACTGAAGTTGTCGAAAAAGCATTCCCCATCCCCATGATGCCTGCTGCTTTGACGAGACGCAGCTTATTATCATTACAATAATCTATTATAGGAGACTTTTGTTAAAAAAATTCGATCAATGATTTGAAATCCTGAATATTTGATAGATAATATCTATTAAAAATCTTCTTGCTCCGGTTGATCTATATCAAGGTGGAATGTCTCGGATCGCGCAAAATTCGACGAAGTTCAGCGTTTCAACCGAGACCTTCGAGGAACCACAATGTCCATCGCGACCAGACATCTCGACCAGATCAATCCGGAGAAAATCCATTCTCCCGTGTGCCATAACAAGGGGTGCAATTCATCCTGCTCATATGCGTACAGCTGTTTCGAGCAGCGTATGGGGCGGGCGCATGTTCCGTGGCCGGTCGTCGTATTGGCGGTCGTGGCGGTGGTTGCGGTCTTCGTCTGATCCGGCACGTGTCGAGCCCGCCCACCCGCCCGCGACACGGGCGGATATCGCTGGTTCTTGAGAGCGTCGATCCCGGCACCGGAAGACGGCCAGTGTGCCGTCGGCGTTTAGCACGCCTGATGCTGGATACAGTGCCTTTGCGACCACGATGCGCGCGCGGTGGCCAAGTGGTTTTTCGCAATTTGGCTTTGCCGCCGAACTGGGGCATTCGGCGGTTGGCGAGGCCAAACGAAAGGCTGCGTCTATCAGGAAATCACCCTTCCCTATCAATAACTTAGCTCTTTTCCTAGAGCGCATGCAACGCTAGTATCCCTACTCATCATCGGGCGCGGATTGCTTCGGTGAGCAATTTTTTTTAGGGAGGACCTAATGGCGGAGCAAAAGCGCCGGAAAGTTACTATCAATACATTGATGAAGAAGATGCGCGAAGGGGACGCGATCACCCAGATGGCGGTCTATGACTACCGCACGGCGGTGGTCTCGGATCGCCTCGGAATGGACATTCTTTGCGTATCCGACACCGGCGGCATGATCCTTTTCGGTCATCAAAGCACGGTCACCGTCAGCTTCGACGAAGTCATGATGATGTCGAAAGCGATCGATCGCGGAAGCCAATACGGGTTGCGCATGGTCGACATGCCGTATTGGAGCTTCCACGTTTCCCCCGAACAGGCGGTCGAGAATGCCGGCCGGTTCGTGCATGAGGCGAACGCGGAAGTGATGAAATGCGAAGGCAACCAGCATCACGCCCGCAACATCGAGGCGATCGTTAAGGCTGGTGTCCCGGTGCAGGGACATATCGGCATCACGCCGATGCGCATGCCGCAGTTAGGCGGTTTCGTCGCCCAGGGCAAGACTGCTGACCGCGCCAAACAGTTGGTCGATGACGCGCAGGCGTTCGTCGATGCGGGATGCTTCTCGATCCTCTGCGAGGTGACCACCGAGGAAGTTTGCCAGTACCTGACCGACACCCTGCCCGTCCCGGTAATCAGCCTCGGCGCCGGCAATAAAGCGCATGGTGTCCACATCATCTCGTCGGATCTGTTCCATCTCTGGGAAGAGCATGTGCCGCGCCACTCGAAGATCTACGAAGACCTAATCCCGATCTTCGAGCGCGTCATCACCGACTACATGGGCGACGTCAGGTCGCGCGCCTATCCGGGGCCCGAACACACCGTCTACATGGCCGACGACGAGCTGAAGAAGTTCGCCAAGGACATGAAGTGGGACAAGGGTCTTGAGATCGCCGAGAAGCGCAAGAGCGGTAAGTAACCTCCCTAGGCGACAGTGGGTGCATCCGGGGCCGGTTGAGAGGCCGGCGACGTCCAGCCTCTAGGCGGTGCCGCGTGGCATCCACTGTCATTTTTCTCGGGAGCTAGTCTTCGAATTCCCCTGCGTGGTTCGCGAGGCGCGCCAACGACATCGGTATTCGCATAAGAAATGATCAAGGCAAAATTGGCGAACTGGGAGGTTCACATGCCGAAGAGTGATATTGAGATAGCCCGCGAAGCGAAGATGCG
>JAYOXJ010000074.1:11388-12549 GCA_038152725.1 Rhodospirillaceae bacterium | reverse complement strand
CATCGGCGCCGTGCCGGATTACGGTGTCATGTATCACCTGCCCCGCATCGTCGGCCTGGCGCGGGCGAAACGCTTTGTCATGACCAACGGCACATGGACGGCGGCCCAGGCCCTGGAATTGGGCATCGCCGCGGAAGTGGTGCCGGACGATCAGGTCGATGCGCGCGCACGCGCCCTGGCGCAGGAATTGGCCGACGGCCCGGTCGAGGCCATGGGGCTCGGCAAGTGGTTGATGACGCGCTCGTTCGAGTCCTCGCTCGAGGACATGATGGCCTTCGAGAGCCTGGCACAGCCGCTGATGTTCCGCACCAATGCGCACAAGGAAGGTTTCGGCGCGCTGCGCGAGAAGCGCACACCCGACTTCCCCGCCGCCAGCCGCGACGAGACCTGGTACAAGAGCCACTTCGGCGATGACAACTGACCTGCCGGCACCGCTGCCGTCGCCGGACGGCACCCACTACTGGGCGGCGGCGGCGGAAGATCGCTTTGAGCTTCAGTATTGCGAGGCTTGCGGCAGCTATCAGTTCCCGCCGGGCCACCTCTGCCGGAATTGCGGTGCCGACGGCCTCACGTGGCGGGCCGCCTCCGGGCGCGGGCACATTCATACCTTTTCCATTGTCCACCGCGCGCCGCTCCCGGCGTTTCGCGCACACGTTCCTTACGTGGTGGCGCTGATCGATCTCGCGGAAGGCCCGCGGATCATGACCAACATCGTCGGTGACGATGCCCTCGAGTGCGCCATCGGCGACGCGGTCGAGGTCTGTTTCGAGGCGCGCGGCGACGGCGCCAAGGTGCCGCAGTTCAAACGTACGCGGTCCTAAGCGATGTTGCGCAATAAAGTCGTCATCGCCGGCGTCGGTGAATCGGATATCGGCAAGGTCCCGAAGCTGAGCGGCCTCGGTCTCAACGCCCAAGCCGCCAAGCTCGCGCTCTACGATGCCGGCATGACGCTCAAGGACGTCGACGGCCTGGTCACCGCGTATTCCATGACAGAGCCCTACTTCATGATGGGTTCGGTGCTGGCCGAATATCTCGGGCTGCAGCCCTCGTTCTGCGCATCGATCACGGTCGGCGGTGCGACGCCGGGCGGGCACGGGGTTAGCGCGGCCGGGGGCATCTCCACAGCGGACGCGGCGTACGACCCCTTCTCAGTGTGCTCGA
>JAYOXJ010000074.1:6426-11378 GCA_038152725.1 Rhodospirillaceae bacterium | reverse complement strand
AGCCAAGACGGTGCTGGTCACAGCCGGCGAGAACCGTGCCACCGGCCAAACCCGCGATGCCGCCGTGGCGGCACTCACTCAGGTCGGCCACCCCTACTTCGAAAACCCCTACGGGCCATTGATCCCCGCCTTCTACGCCATGATCGCCCGGCGTTACATGCACGAGCACGGCACCACGCGCGAAGAGATGGCGGCCGTCGCGGTCAGCGGCCGCGCGCATGCGGTACGCCATCCGGCCTCGCCGATGACCGAAGAGATCACGGTCGAGGACGTGCTCACCTCCAAGCCCATCGCCGAGCCGCTCAATCTCCTGGACTGCTGCCTGATCTCGGACAGCGCCGGCGCGCTGGTGGTCACCTCCGCCGAACGCGCCGCCGACCTCCCCACCCCGCCCGCTTGGCTTGCCGGCATCGGCGAGGCACACACCCACGAACACATCACCTTGGCGCCGAGTTTGACCGAGTTCGGCACCTTGCGCTCCGGCCAAATTGCCTACGACATGGCCGGGCTCGGACCCGAGGACATCGACTTCGCCGAGTTGTACGACTGCTTCACCATCGTGCCGATCATCGAGGCCGAGGAGCTCGGTCTGGCGAAGCGCGGTGAAGGCGGCGAACTATTCACCAGCGGCGCCAGCCGCATCGAGGGTCGCCTACCGATCAACACCCACGGCGGGCTCTTATCCTACGCCCAGGCCGGCGCGTCCGGCGGCATGCACGGCATCGTCGAGGCGGTGCGACAGCTGCGCGGCAACGAGGGTGCGAGGCAGGTCAAGAAGCACGAGGTCGCCCTGGTGCACAACGAAGGCGGCATCCTCTCGTCCCACTGCACAATGATCCTGACGAGTGGGCGAAAGTAGGAAGTACGTCAGGCGGCGGGAATGCCGGTCGAGACCGTGGTGCGGCGCATCACCCGGCGGTACTTCTGCGATTCCCAGGGCCGGCCGCGATGGTTGACGCAGCGGTTGTCCCACATCACCAGGTCGCTGGCGTTCCAGTCGTGCACATGGACAAAGCGGTCCTGTGCCGCATGCGACAGCAACTCATCGAGCAGCGCCCTCCCCGCCTCGCGTTCCATGCCGACGATGTAGGCTGCGTGCGAGCCGACATAGAGCGACTTCCGTCCGGTCGCCGCGCTGACGCGCACCAGCGGCTGCGGCACCGGCGGTACTTCGGCCTTCTCGATGTCGAAGAACTCGTTGCCGGCGTTGTAGCCCATGGTAGCGCGCGAATAAGCCAGGCTGTGCATCGCCTGCAATCCCTCGATCCGCGCTTTGATGGCATCCGAAAGCGCGTCCCAGGCGGCGCGCATGTCGCAGAACTCGGTCGCACCGGCCACCGGCGGCACTTCCCTGGCCGAAAGCAGCGACGCCCTGGCCGGCACCTGCTTGAAGGACGAGTCGGCGTGCCAGAGCTGGTTGCCCCGGTTGTAGGACATGGCCTCCGAGTCCTCCGCCATCAATTCACCCTCAGGCGTGACGTTGGAGATGTCGGAGACATAGGGATTGCTGACCGACCGCGCGCGATGGCGGCGCACCGACTTCTCCAAATGCCCGAAGCGCTCGGAAAAGGCGATCTGCTGGTCGTCGGTGATGTCCTGGCTGTGGAACACGATAACGCCGTGCCGCTCGAAGGCCGCTTCGACTTCGGCGAATTCCGCGTCGGTTAGATTTTCACGGAGATCGACGCCGCCGATCTCGGCGACGAAATCCCCGTGCAATGGCGTGACAGTGACGGCCATCCGGCGCCCCTCCCTAGAGCGGTATGTTGCCGTGCTTTTTCCAGGGGTTCTCGATCTGCTTGTCGCGCAGCATGCGCAGGCTCTTGGCGATGCGCGCGCGCGTGCCGTGCGGCATGATCACATCGTCGATGAAGCCCCGGTGTCCGGCGACGAACGGATTGGCAAAGCGCTGGCGGTATTCCTCGGTCCGCTCAGCGATCTTTTCGGCGTTGCCGATGTCCTGGCGGAAGATGATCTCGACCGCGCCCTTCGGCCCCATGACGGCGATTTCCGCCGATGGCCAGGCGAAGTTGACGTCGCCGCGCAGGTGTTTCGAGCTCATCACGTCGTAGGCGCCGCCATAGGCCTTGCGCGTAATGATCGTGACCTTGGGCACGGTGCATTCGGCGTAGGCGTAGAGCAGCTTGGCGCCATGCTTGATGATGCCGCCGTATTCCTGCGCCGTTCCCGGCATGAAGCCCGGAACGTCGACGAAGGTGACGACCGGAATGTTGAAGCAATCGCAGAAGCGGACGAACCTCGCACCCTTGATCGACGAATTGATGTCCAGGCAGCCGGCCAGCACCATCGGCTGGTTGGCGACGATGCCGACGGTCCGTCCCTCGATGCGGCCGAAACCGGTGATGAAGTTACCGGCGTAGTTCGGCTGCAGTTCGAAGAAATCGCCCTCGTCGACCACCTTGGTGATCAACTCCTTCATGTCGTAGGGCTTGTTCGGATTGTCGGGGATCAGGGTGTCGAGCGACATCTCGCGCCGGTCCCACGGATCGGGCGTCGGGCGGAACGGCGGCTGCTCGGTGTTGTTGGCCGGTAGGAAGTCGATGAAACGGCGGAGGTACAACAGCGCCTCGACGTCGTTCTTGAAGGCGCAATCGGCAACGCCCGATTTCGACGTATGGGTGATGGCGCCGCCAAGTTGCTCGTGGGTGACGGTCTCGTGCGTGACAGTCTTCACCACGTCCGGGCCGGTCACGAACATGTAGCTCGTGTCCTCGACCATGAAGATGAAATCGGTCATCGCCGGCGAATAGACGGCACCGCCGGCGCAAGGACCCATGATCATGGAAATCTGGGGGATGACACCCGACGCCATTACATTCCGCTGAAACACCTCGGCATAGCCGGCCAGGCTGTCGACGCCTTCCTGGATGCGGGCACCGCCCGAGTCGTTCAAGCCGATCACCGGCGCGCCTACCTTCATGGCCTGGTCCATGATCTTGCAGATCTTCTCCGCGTGCGAGGCCGAGAGTGATCCGCCGAACACGGTGAAATCCTGCGAGAAGACGAACACAAGCCGACCGTTGACGGCGCCATAGCCGGTGACGACGCCATCGCCGGGAATGGTCTGCTCCTCCATGCCGAAATCGGTGCACCGGTGCTCGACGAACATGTCCCACTCCTCGAAGGAGTCGGTGTCCAACAGCAATTCGATGCGTTCGCGTGCCGTCAGCTTGCCCTTGGCATGCTGGCTGTCGATGCGCTTTTCGCCGCCGCCCAGGCGGGCGCGCTGGCGGCGCTTGTCCAGTTCCTCGATGATTTCGTGCATGATGCCCTCGCTTGGCCGGTCGACCCAAGTCCGGTGGCCCGAAGACTGGCGACGGCTGGCCAACACCATAGGAAAGCCGCCCGGCAACAACCAGCAAAAAGTCGGGAAAAGCCCCTGGTCAGGCTCTCGCGAGGCCTAGAAAGACTACCGCCGCATCGACTTCGCGCTCCAGGCCGCGGAGCCGTTGAAGCGCCTCGCGGTCCTCGCCCCAACGTTCGGCCTGGAAATTGTCGTCGATGACGGAAAGCCGGAATGCCTCGCCGGCCGATAGGCGCCCGCGAGCAATGGCCAGCGCCAGAACCAGGGAGCCGAGCACCTGGGTCAGTTGCGCCACCGCCGTCAAGGACCAGTCGTCAAGTGCCGCGACCTCCGCTTTCAGAGCCACGAGCGATGCCTCGGGCTGAGCGATGTGCAGAATACCGTTAGCGGTCTCCAGCGGCGCGCTAAGCTCGGCCGCCGCCCAATCCAGCAACGGCTGCCAGCCCTCGCGCTGGCGCCGGACCAATTCGTCCGGCTTATCACTGAAGTAGCAAAGCAGGTCCGTGGCCCCATAGGCAGCGGTTTGCCCGATGATGACGTCCCTGTTGGGGACAACGCGGTCCCACGCGGTACACGACAGCTGCATCATCGGCATGCTTTCGGGCTTGATCACATCGGCCTGCGCCTGCCACTCGTCACGGACGGCCTCGGCAAGCGCTTGCGTCGGCAGCAACAGCGCGTCGCCCGCCGGCGTGCGAACAGCACGTCCGTCGAGCTCGATGCCGAAGCCGCCCGGAACCGATGATGTCTCCGCGCGCTTGTAGAAGCGCTTGGCGCCGGCATGAGGCATGAAGCCGCGCGGTGTCCGCTCAGTTACCGAACAGGCTCTTCAGGCCCTTGGAAAGCGGATTGCTGCTCTCCTACTTCTTTGCGGGTTCGGAACCTGATTTCTGGGCCGGCTGATCCGACTTGGTCTCGGCCGCGGCCATCTTGCCGGGCTCGACCTTTTTGCCGGCCAATGCCGGCGTGCAGTAGTCGGTCTTGTCGACCATGCCGGCGCCTTCCTTCGCCTTGTTGGTCAGGCCCTCGACCAGCAGCGAAATGCCGCCCGTCGCCACGGCGGCACCGATCCGCGCCGCACCGCCCCGCGACGTTGCCGGCAGCGGCGGCCATGTCGAGTTCCCAATCGGGCTTGGCGAAGGTGCCCTTGATGTTGACCGGGACCATGGCTGCGGAAGCTATGTTCGGCTTCTTGGCGCGCGGTTCGACCCGCATCTTGAGGGTTTCGTCGGCAAGATTGGCCGCACCGGTGCCGACCACGGAGATGCCGCCGGTCTCGAATACTAATGCATGGGTGTTGGCCATACCCTTGGTGATGCGATGATCGATGACGCCACAGATGATCTTCTTGTCGTCGGCGCTATTGAAGTTGCTGGTGAGGTCGGTAGAGACGATGTTGAGCGCGCCGCTCTCGAGCTTGCCGTCCTTGGTGACGATACGCGACGAACCATTGAGGCCGGCCATGATCTGACGCACCGAGCCGCCGGCGCCGCTGACTTCGATATTGGCGTCGACCAGGCCCTTGGCGATGTCGTTGAGGCCGCGCTGGGCAAGCACCACGCCATAATCGACGCCTTTGACGTCGATCTTGGCCTTCAGTGCCGCGCTCTTGCCCGATGACGCATCG
>JAYOXJ010000074.1:0-6416 GCA_038152725.1 Rhodospirillaceae bacterium | reverse complement strand
TGCATGCCCTGGACGATGATCGTCTTCGCCGTGAACTTGACCTTGGCATCGGCGGCCTTGAGCCCGTCGAGCGGCAGCGGATCGGCCGGGAACACCCGCCCGTCACCCGCACCGGCGGCTGGGGCCGGCTTGGCAGCGCCTTCGCTTTTCGGCAGCAACTCATCGAGATTAAGGGTATCGGTGGCCAGCGCCACATCGACGCTCGGACGCGCGCCGCGAAGGTTTGCGGCTACACGCCCCTTCACCGCCGTCTTGCCGACGGCGGCATCGAGGTTCTCGAGGTTTATCTTGGTCGGACCGTCCAGCTTGACCTGGGCGTTGACGTGATAGCCGCCGCTGACCGGCAGCTTGACGTCCTTGAGCTGCGGCGCCAGAGATGCGGCGGCGGCAAGCGTGTCGGCAAGCGACGCCCCCTTGAGCGCAAGTTTCAAGTCGGTTGTCGGCTTGCCGCCCGGAGTACCGGCGTTGCCATCGAGACCGATGGTCGCGGCCAGCGCGGAAACGTCGAGTTTGAGCGGGAACATGCCGCCACCGGCGAGTTCAGCGATCGAGCCCAATTGCCCGGCGACGACGAACGCCTGATTGTTGACCACGCCCTTGACGTTCAACTTCAGCGGCGCGCCGGATCCGGCAGCCGAGAGATCGACGGTTTCGAGATTGAGCGCATAGTCGGCGCCGGCAACGGCGTCCTTATAGGTCACCTTGACGTTCTTGAGGCTGACCTTATGCACCACCGGCAAGGTCATGGCGCCGCCGGAGGCGGGCTTGGCCTCGGCCGGTTTCGCCGCACCCAACTCCCAGTTCGCCTTGCCGTCCTTGCCGCGTTCCGCCAGCACATCGACGCCTTCGAGTATCACCTGTTTGATCTCGATCTGGCCGGAAAGCAGCGGAATGAGAGACATCTCGGCGGCGAACTTCTTGACCTGGACCATCTGCGGCCGCGAACCCCATGAGGCGTTGGCGAAGCTGACGCCCTCGACCGCGACCTTCGGCGACAACGAGATCTGAAGTTCCAGCTTTCCGTCGATCTTGAGATCGCGTCCGGTGGCCTCCTTCGCCTTCTCGGCGATCAGCCCCTTGTACTGGTTGAAATCGATCGATTTCAGGATGGCAACGCCGGCAACGATGACCGCGATTACCAGAACGCCAATGATCGAAAGAACCTTTACCCAACGTCCCATCACGCTTTCTCCATTATTTGTCCCAAGGTTTCGGCAAGCTCGTCGAAAGAATCAATGACCTTCGCGGCGCCGGCGAGTTGAAGTTCCTCGACTTCATGATAGCCCCAAGATACCCCGATGGCTATGACGCCGGCGTTACGCGCCATTTCGATATCGAAGGTTGTATCCCCGATCATCACCGTTTCCGCGGGCGCGGCACCGGTCTCCACCATGGCGTTCAGCAGCATCTCCGGATGCGGTTTGCCGCGTGCACGATCGGCCGTCTGAAGAGTGACGAAACGCTCGAGGATGGCATGGGACTCCAAGGTGCCATCGAGGCCGCGCCGGGATTTTCCGGTCGCGACGCCGAGCAGCCAGCCGTCCTGTTCCAGCCGGTCCAGCGTCGGCATCAGCCCCGGGAACAAAGGTTCGTCCAAGCCGTCCGTCTCGCGTAATTGGTGCCACGCCTGACCGTAGCCGGCCCTCACCTGCTCGACCACGGTTGTCGACGCGTCCGGCAACAACTGCTGGATTGCCGTCAGCAGCGGCAGCCCGACCACCCGGCGGATGGCGTTGCGGTCAGCGCGCGGCAGGCCGAGGGCGTCGAACCCCGCATTCATGCTCGCGATTATCGAATGCTGGGAGTCGACCAGCGTGCCGTCGCAATCGAACACAGCCAGTTTCACGCGCCCGCCGTCCATGACTTTCTCCCCAATCGGAAAGCCCAGTTTAGTGCGGCTTTGCGAAAGGTAAAAGCAGTGCGGGCGATGATCGGAAAACTATTGCGGCGGTGCGTTCAGCGGCAGGAAACCAGGCCGTCGAAGCGAAATTCGCGCTTATACCAGTTGGGTTCGATGTAGATGGCGAGTTGATCACCGGGACGCGTGCCCTTGCTGACCCGGAACGATGCCTGCTGATCCTTGGCCATACGCAGCCGGCGCCGGTTGATCAGGGTGCGATCGACGGCGCGGTAAATGTTGAGCATCGCGGAATCAGGCCAACGATCGCCCTTGTTGACGATCTGGAAAAGGGCAATACCGTTTTGACAATCTGCGTTAACATTCAGGTTCAAGGAACTTACGTCGGCAGCACGGACGGAAAATGCTGTCGTTAACAAAACCAAACTTACCACGGCCGCGAAAATTCCACGGAAAACCGTCATCGTCGTCCCCATTTCCGGATTTCTGAACAATTTCCAGTCGACTCATAGGCACGGACGCTGACCTATTCCTTACAACCGCAAATGCATATAGAGCAGCCGCGAATACATTGCGGCGAAAACGAAAATGACGCTAGAAATTGCCGTATTGGCGGCGCCGGACCGACGCGTCAATAACTCGGGAAGCGAATGAAAAAGACGCTGCCGCCTTCCGGCCCGTCGAAGACCCCGACTTCGGCGCCATGGGCATCGGCGATGCGGCGAACGGCGGTCAGGCCCTGACGCACCCCCTCGCCCCGCTGGTCCGCGCGCAACCCAAGCATAAATATCCTGGGTTTAAGCTCATCGGGGATGCCGGTACCGCGGTCGATCACGCGGATCGCCGGCTCGGCGGTAACTTCGATGGTGACCAATGTCCCCGCCGCCGTGTGATCGAGCGCGTTCTCTACCAAAATCCGGAGCGCCTGCTGCAACGCCGGTGTGCTGCCCCAAACCCAGACAGCATTGTCCGGCGCGATGACCTCGATGGAACGCCTGCTCTTGATGGCGAGAGCGCCGAGTTCCGCGGCGACACTGCGCGCTAGGCGCGGCAGGTCGGCGCGTTCGTCGGTACCGATTTCGAGATCGTCGACCTTGGTCTCGGCCAACAGGCCTTCGACCATGCGGGAAAGCGCATTGGCGTCGGTTTTCAGGGATTCGGCGGCCGCCGCATCCTCGATGGTGTCGATATTGGCGTTCAGCACCGCGAGCGGCGTGCGCAATTGGTGGGCGACATCGGCCATGAACGACTGCTGCCGGCGCAGGCTTTCTGTGAGCGCATGTTCCATGTCGATACGGGGCGTGATGTCGGTCGCCATGGTCGCGGTGCTGCCGTCCGGCAAGCGGGCCTCTTGTACCAGGAAACAGCGCCCCTGCTGGCGTTTGATCTCGAATGCCGCCTCCGGGCGTCGATGGCGCGCCATACGTGCGTCCAGCCACTCATTCTCCCGTCCGACGGCGTCGGAGATCAATCCGCGCGACACTAAGGCATCCAGGAAACCGCGGAACGGCGCGCCGCGCCGGATGGTATCCGACACTTCCTCGTTGATTTCCCGAAAACTGCGGTTGAACAACACGAAATGGTCGTTGGAATCGCAGATGCAAAAGGCGTCGGAAATTTCCTCGATGGCGGCCGCCAGCACCATTGAAGCCATCTCGGCAGCCCTGCGTTCGGTAATGTCGCGTCCAATCCCCCGGACACCCACGAAGGCACCCGTATCGCGCGCATAGGCCGGTATGCAGCTCATCAGTAAGTGGCGGAGAGAGCCGTCTCGGGCTTCGATCTCGAATGCAAGGTCCCGGAACGGCTTGTTCAGGTCGGGAACCATAACCTCGCCGTTCGCGGTCCGAAACCGGCCGATATCGGTCAATTTCTGGCCGATCACGCGATCAGAGGGAATTCCGCAACTGTCGAAAATCCGGTCGGAAATGAAGCTGAGCGTGAAATTCCGGTCGAGGCTCCACACCCAATCGGAGGTCAGCCGGGTGATATCCTCCAGCATTTCGACCAGTTCGGCATGCCGCACGGAAAGATCGCCATCGGACAATTGCCAACGCGTTTTCATTTCACTGTTCATCGGCGCCACGCCAGTTCGCACGGGACTTCCTCGTCGCTAACGCGAAGAAAGTCTTTTCCATATAATTGGAATAACTTAACGCGACCTGACAGTTCATTTACGGGGAGCGTCCCCGCCATCCTCCGCCAGCAGGTAGCCGACGCCCCTAAGGGTATGGATGGTAACGCTTGCACCGGCGTCGTTCAGGCGTTTGCGGAGCCTGGAAACATGTACTTCAACCGAGTTGGACGAGACTTCCTCGTCAAACCCGTAAATACGGTCTTCAAGCACGTCTTTTGGCACCACATGGCCGACCCGGCGCATCAATTGCTCTAGCACGCCCATCTCCCGGCGCGAAATCGGGATGGTCTTTCCGTCGATCTGCACTTCTCGGCCAGTGGTATCGAACGATATGTTGCCCGCCATCATCACCGCGCCGAGCGCGCCGCCCGGCCGGCGCAGCAGCGCACGCACGCGGGCGATCAACTCCGGCATGGCGAAGGGCTTAACCAGATAGTCGTCGCCACCGGCATTCAGGCCGATGACGCGCTCATCGACACCGTCGCGCGCCGTAATGATCATGACCGGCGTATCGGAATTTTGGGTACGCCAGGATTTCAGCAATTCCAGACCGTCGGAGTCGGGCAATCCAAGGTCGAGCAGGATGGCATCGTATTTCACGGCCGCGAACGCCGCCTCGCCGTCACCGGCGTTATGCACGACGTCGACGGCAAAACCTTCCTTCTCTAGGGAGATTTTGACGAAATCGGCGAAGCGCTCGTGGTCTTCGATCAGAAGTAACCGCATGGTAACTAGCCTATTCCAGATGCGATAGAACGAAAACCTCTGATGACTTCATGGCTCAAGAAACTTGCTAGCGTCCTGATTTTCCTCGAATCCGAAGAAAGAGAACGTCGTTTTCATGTGTGGCGGAAGGGGTGCGAAGGCTTCGATGGCCCGCCCCGTCCGCAACGGGATTCGGATACTGCGAGCGTGCAGATGAAGCTTCTTCGAGAGGTCGGACGCGTCGAGAAACGCCGATGCGCCACCATATTTTCCGTCACCAAGGACAGGTGTGTTCAAGGCATCGGCAGCATGGACCCGGAGTTGATGCGTGCGGCCGGTCAACGGCTCCATGGCCAGCCAAGAAGCCAGCCGGCTCGCCCGAGCGAGCGTCCGGTAAACCGTCGTCGCCGCCTGCCCTTCGCCGGGGTCGACCAATTCCATCCGTTCGCCCGCACCGGCATGGCGCTTGTCGAGCGGCGCGTCGATGATCCCTTTTTCCAGTTTGGGAACACCGACGACGACCGCCCAATACAGCTTCCGCGTATCGCGCTGGCGAAACGCCTCGGTCAGCCAGCGCGCCGCCGTCGCATTCCGTGCCAACACGAGTACGCCACTGGTATCCTTGTCCAACCTGTGCACCAGCCGCGGCCGCTCGTCCGCGTCGAAGCGCAGCGCGTCCAGATAGCCGTCCAGGTGCTTGGCCTGGCCGGTACCGCCCTGCACCGCCAATCCCGCCGGCTTATCCATGACCAGGACGTCACTGTCGCGGTAGAGAACGCGGCCCTGGAGATCGGCGGTAATCTTCGGGTCGACGGAAGGTGCCTTCGATTTCCGTTCTTCCGTCGCTCCTGCGCCCTTGGGCATTGGCGGGACACGGACAGCCTGGCCTTTCTTCACCCGCTCGCCAGCCTTGGCCCGACCGCCATCGAGGCGGACCTGACCCGTCCGCAGTAATTTCTGCAAGTGGCCGTGGCCGATATCCGGGAAATGCTTCTTGAACCACCGGTCCAGCCGAATGTCGTCGTCATCGGCCGTAACCACGACCGTCCGGACAGCGCTCACGACAACACCATCCGCACGCACCAGAGGCCCGCGATCAGTCCGCCGATGCCCAGCACCAGGGATAGGCCGATGTATGCCAGCGCAGACATGATATCGCCTCGGGTCCACAGTACGTAAACATCGAGCGACAGGGTCGAGAACGTGGTGAATGCTCCGAGCACGCCGACGACGATCAGTGCGCGCACCTCCGGCGACGGCGACCACGCCAGGGCCGAGGCCTCGATGAACGCACCGAGCACGAACGAGCCCACCACATTGACCACCATGGTGCCGTAGGGAAACCCATGCCCGAACCAGTGGCCGACCCCCATCATGACCAGATAACGCCCGGCGGCACCGAAGGCTCCGCCCATCATCACCGCCAGCAACTGGGAAATCGATACGCTCATTTACTCACACCGCCCCGTCGGTCGGTTCAATCCTTCGATTTCGAACGCCGCAGTTTATCCCAGTATTCCAGCCGCTTGCCAATATCCCGCTCGAAACCGCGCTCGACTGGATGATAGAAGCGCTGGCGCGGCATTTCGTCGGGAAAGTAATTCTGCCCCGAGAAACCATCCGCGTCATCGTGGTCGTAGGCATAGCCGTCGCCGTAGCCGAGATCCTGCATCAACTTGGTCGGCGCGTTCAGGATGTGCTTCGGCGGCATCAAGG
>JAYOXJ010000073.1:0-12594 GCA_038152725.1 Rhodospirillaceae bacterium | reverse complement strand
GGCGGAAGCCATCCTCAATATTCGGCTCCGCCAGTTACGCAAGCTCGAAGAGATGGAAATCCGCGCCGAGAACGATGCACTGACCAAGGAACAGAAGGCGTTGCAGGCGCTGTTGAAGGACGAGAACAAGCGCTGGAAGATGATCGCCGACGAGATCGCCGACATCCGCAAGGAATTCGGCGCCAAGACCGATCTCGGCAAGCGCCGCACCGAGATCGGCGAGCCGCCAAGCGCCGTCATCGTGCCGCTGGAAGCGATGATCGAGAAGGAGCCGGTCACCGTCATCTACTCCGATAAGGGCTGGATCAGGGCACAGCGCGGCCACACCGACGACATCCAGAGCCTCAAGTTCAAGGATGGCGACCGGCTGCGGTTCGCGCTCAAGGCCGAAACTACAGACAAGCTGGTGCTGTTCGCCACCAATGGCCGTTTCTACACCATCGGCATCGACAAGCTGCCGGGTGGGCGCGGCCACGGCGAACCGGTGCGCCTGATGGTCGAACTCGCCGCCGGCGACGACGTGGTCGACATGTTCGTACTTAAAGGCGGACGCAAGTTCGTCGTCGCCTCCGATGCCGGCCGCGGTTTCGTCGTGCCCGAGGACGACGTCGTCGCCCAGACCAAGAACGGCAAGCAGATCCTCAACCTCAAGACCGGCGAAGAGGCGAGGGCGCTCTGCGTCATCGAGGAAGGCCACGACCACCTCGCCGTGCTCGGTACCAAGCGCAAGCTATTGATATTCCCGGTGGACGAGTTGCCCGAGATGAGCCGTGGCCAGGGCGTCATCATGCAGCGCTATTCGCAGGGCGGCCTCGCCGATATCACCACCTTGAACCTCAAGCAGGGACTGTCGTGGCATACCGGAGCCGGTGTGCGCACCGAGACGGCGATCAAGAAGTGGGTCGGCAAACGCGCCCAGGCCGGTCAACTGCCGTTCAAGGGATTCCCGAAGTCCAACCGGTTCCGGTGAACCGCGCCCTGGCCCGGACGGCGCTGGTCGCCGGGCTGGCGTTGTCGGGCTGTGCGACTACCGAGTCCTATGAGGAATGCGGCTTTCGTCCCGGCATGCGCGCCGTCGTGCCGGGGTTTTGCACCGACCGCGTCGCCGCGCTTGGCATCGCGGACGCCGCGCGGACCAATCCGGGGCTCACCGACATTCTCATGCGCGGCGCCATGTCCGCAGGCGCCTGCCATTTCGCCGGCGGCCCGGTCGCCGGCATTACGGTGGAAACCGTCGTCGAGAGTTTCCGCGACCACAAGAGGCGCCTGACCCAAGTCCTGGAGGGCACCGCTGCCGGTAAATCGGACCAGCGTATCTACGCCATCGTGCTGGCTCGGCTGGCACGCCGCCCGCAACCGCCACACTGCGCCGACACAGCCCCTGAAGCGAGGGCCGCTCCCCCGGATTTTGCTTTACTACGATGAAGATACGATGGAATAATGAGGGAAACTAAAGGGATGCCGGCGTACCGACAAATATTTGGGCTAGACGATGCCGGTTTCGGTCTGCCAATCCACGGCGTACCGTGACAAAAACAGCCTTCATTTGGGAGATTCATTGATGGAAGACGAAAAGAAAGTCCGTCAGGACGACAAAACCGTATCTCGGCGCAAGTTCCTCCGGACCGGTACCTTGGTGGCCGGCGTCGGCGCGACCGCGTTGGCATTGAGCGCTTGCGGCAAGGAAGAGAAGAAAGCCGAAAAGAAGGAAGAGAAGAAGCCGATGGCCGCACCGGCCGTCGCCCAGAACATCAAACAGATGGTCATCGTCTCGACCTGGCCGCGTGACTTCCCGGGCTTGGGCACCGGCGCGCAGCGCCTCGCCAAGCGTATCGGCGACATGACCGATGGCAAGATCAAGGTCGAATACTTCGCCGCCAGCGAACGCGTCGGCGCCTTCGACTCGTTCGACGAAGTCGCCTCGGGCAAGTCCCAGGCCTACCATGCCGCCGACTACTACTGGAAAGGCAAGCACCCCGGCTGGGCCTACTTCACCTCGGTGCCGTTCGGCATGACCTACGCCGAAATCAACGCCTGGATCCGTTTCGGCGGTGGCCAGGAGTTGTGGGACGAGCTCGCCGCCGGCTTTGGCCTCAAGTGCGTCATGGCGGGCAACACCGGCTGCCAGATGGGCGGCTGGTTCAACAAGGAAATCAACTCGCCGGACGACTTCAAGGGTTTGAAGATGCGTATCCCGGGCCTCGGCGGCGACGTGCTCGCCAAGCTCGGCGCCTCGCCGGTATCTCTGCCCGGTGGCCAGATCTATGAAAACCTGGTGTCCGGTGCCATCGACGCGACCGAGTGGGTCGGCCCCTGGAACGACGGCTTCATGAAGTTCTACGAAGCCGCCAAGTACTACTACTACCCGGGCATGCACGAGCCGGGCTCCATGCTCGCCTTGGGCATGAACAAGAAATTCTGGGACGGTCTGTCGAATTCCGAAAAGGCGATCGTCGAAGGTGCCGCCGGCATGGAAAACGACGTCATGATGGCCGAGTACAACATGAAGTCGGGTTCGGCGCTGACCAAGCTGGTCAAGGAACAGGGCGTGAAGCTGCGCAAGTTCAGCGACGACACCTACGATGCCTTCGCTAAGGCGGCGGAAGAGGTGTTCGCCGGCGTGCGGGCCCACAGCGATCTGGCCAAGCGCATCGACGCCAGCTTCGTCGCCGCGCGTACCGACCTGGGCGGCTGGTCGAAGATTTCCGACCAGGCCTACCTCGATCAGCGCAACCGCGCGCTCAAGATCTGAGGCGGTAACAATCAAGCATCGGAAACGGAGCCTCCTCCCGGAGGCTCCGTTTCTAGCCTCCGGGATTGGCGTGACGTCCATGGGCGGACGGCAATCACGCCCAACGATGCCATTCTCGGCCGGCGGACGTCACCGACAGGGAACCCACCAACATGTCGCACGGGCCTTCGGAAGCCAATAACCAGGGAACACCGCACGTCTGTCACGCCACGACCGGCAATCCGCTGGTTCCGGCGCTGCGAATTTTCGCGTTCGGCATCGTGGCGCTCTGCGCCAGTTACCTGTTCAACAACTATCTGACCAACTGGTGGAACTGGCCGGGTGTCATCGGCCTGCTTGAATATCCCGGCGACGCTGGTATCTCGGCCTGGGGGCAGATGCTGATCTACGTCTTGCCGATCGTGGTGATCGCGGTATTCGTCCTACGCACACCGAGTCGCGCGCTGCATGAGGATTCCGAAGCGCTGGCGGCATTTGTCGCCTTCTTCATCCGCGCCGCTTTCTGGGCGGTGCTGTTGATCGGCATCGCCGATACCGTCATCTCGTTCCTCCGCATCGAGGGACTGCTCGACGAAGTATTGGGAAAGGGGCTCGCCTCCGACCTCGGCCGGCCGGCGTTTCGCGGCCAGACCGTGCATTATCCACTCCTGCTCATTGCGATCGTCATTGCCTGGTTCTCGCGCTCCCTCGGCTTCCATTGGCTCGCTTTGCTGATCGTCGTCGCCGAAGTGCAGATCGTCATCGCGCGTTTCATCTTCTCCTACGAACAGGCATTCATGGCGGACTTGGTCCGTTTCTGGTACGGCGCGCTGTTCCTGTTCGCCAGCGCCTACACCCTGATCGAAGAAGGTCACGTCAGGGTCGACATCCTCTATACGGGCTTCTCGGAACGCGGCAAGGCGTGGACCAATACGATCGGTTCGCTTTTCCTCGGCATTCCGCTTTGCTGGGTGATCTTGACCATGGGCTTCTGGGGCAAGTCGAACGTCATCACCGGACCGCTGCTCAGCTATGAAGTGACGCAGAGCGGTTACGGTCTCTACGTCAAATATCTGCTCGCCGCTTACCTGCTGGTGTTCGCGGTTTCGATGATGGTCCAGTTCGTCAGCTATCTGCTGCGCAACGCCGCCGTGCTGCTGCACGAACCCGATTACCACCCCGATCTCACGGAACACGCAAAGATTTAACCGCCGAAAGGGCCGCCGTTAAAAGGCCACGGGACATTCGAGTATGGAAATCGTCTTTCTCCTCATCCTGATCGCGACCATGATGCTGGCGCTCGGCGGCGGTTTTCCGGTCGCCTTCGCGCTGCCGGGTTCCGCAATCTTCACCATCGGCCTGGCAGCATTGAGCGGTTTCGTCTTCGAAGGAAACGTCGCCGCCTATTTTGCCCACGGCGACCCGCTGCAATGGCTCAATGCCGGCGTCACCAACTTTCGCGGCATTTACTGGGAGCCCGAGCGCGACACCCTGATCGCCATTCCGTTGTTCATCTTCATGGGCATCATGCTGGAGCGCTCGAAGATCGCGGAAGACTTGCTCGTCACCATGGCGCAGCTGTTCGGCCCGATCCCGGGCGGTCTCGGCATCTCGGTGGTGCTGGTCGGCGCGTTGCTCGCCGCCACCACCGGAATCGTCGGCGCCACCGTCATCGCCATGGGCCTGATTTCGCTGCCGGTCATGCTGCGTAACAATTACAGCCACGCCCTTGCGACCGGCACCATCAGCGCGTCGGGTACGCTAGGCCAGATCATTCCGCCGTCGATCGTGCTGATCATCCTGGCCGACCAGCTCTCCAACGCCACCGACCAGGCCAGCGCCATCCGAACCGCCGAATTCAAGGCCGGTACCGGCCAGTTATCGCTGCCGTCCGAGTTCGACATCACTTCGACCAGCGCCGGCGACATGTTCCTCGGCGCCTTTCTTCCCGGTATCGTGCTGGTCGGCCTCTATGTCCTCTACATCCTCGTGCTGGCCCTGCTGAAGCCGAAAATGGCGCCGGCGGCACCGTTCGAAGGCAAATACGACGGCAAGTTCCTGATCCGCGTGCTGGTCGTGCTGATGCCGCCGCTGACGCTGATCTTCGCCGTGCTAGGCTCGATCGTGCTCGGCATCGCGACGGTCAACCAGGCCGGCGCCATCGGGGCCATCGGCGCCATGGTGATGGCCGGCTATCGCCTTGTCGAAGGCAAGAAGGGCGCCTTCACGCCGGCCGTACTGGCTGTCGCGGCGGTCGTCGCGCTCGCGGTGGTGATCAACGTCTTCGAGGTGAACGTCAAAAACATCCGCAATTCCACCGACGCCATGGCGGTCGGGATCGCGGCCATCGCCTCAGTGGCGTTCATGGCATCGGTCGTGTGGAGCGGCTGGCGGACCTACAAGATCGACAACACCTTGCAGGGCGTGATGATCGAGACCGCAAAAACCACGTCGTTGGTGTTCATCATCCTGATCGGCGCGGCAATGCTGACCGCGGCGTTCCGCGCCTTCGGCGGCGAGGAGCTGGTGCGCGATTTCCTCACCGGCCTGCCGGGCGGTTTCATCACCAAGTTCATCGTCGTGATGACGGTCATCTTCGTTCTCGGCTTCTTCCTCGACTTCATCGAGATCGCCGTCGTGGTGGTGCCGATCATCGCGCCGATCCTGCTCGCCGACCCATCCGCCAACGTCACCGCTGTGTGGTTCGGCGTGATGATCGGCGTCAATATGCAGACCTCGTTCCTGACGCCGCCGTTCGGTTTCGCGCTGTTCTATCTGCGCGGCGTCGCGCCCGCGATCGTGCGCACCATCTCGATGTACAAGGGCGTTGTTCCCTTCATCCTGCTGCAGCTGAGCGCCTTGGTGATCGTCGGGCTGTTCCCGCCGCTGGTGAATTACCTGCCGGCCAAGGTTTACCTGACCTCCGAGACGGCGCCGCCGCCGGCCAATCCGCGCCTGCAACTGTGTCTCGAAGATTATCTGTTCCCCGAATACGACAAGCACGCGGCACAGATCAAAGCCGGAATCGACGCGGCCAAGAAGCTCGACTACTCGTTCCTGCCGGCTTCCTACATGACCAAGGTCAAAGACGGTTTCGCTGCCGCCGACCGCACCTTTGCCAACCTTGCTGCCGTGCGGGCTGCGGATAAGGCGCTCGACGCCTATGTGCCGAAATATCGTCCGCTGCACATCGAAGTGCGCGACATCCGCGTCGAGATGGGCGTGGAGGAACGCAAGATCAAGGAACTCGAGAAGGACGCTCGCGACCGTGCGCGCTTTAAGCCTGGCGATACGGAAGGCCTGCGCGAAATTCAGGAAAGCATCGAGGCACACAAGGCCAAACTGGCTCACCTCAAGTCCTCGTTCCCGGCCGGCTGGACCGACGTGCGGAAGACCTACGTGAAGCTCGCCGACGCTGAGAAGAGCGCGCGCCGCATCTATCGCCGCGATACCGACGAAGCCTACGAGCCGGTCAACGAACTCCGCAAGGTCGTGGCCGCGACCTCAGCGCTTGCCGGCGTCGAAGGCGCCATGACGGCTCTCGGAAAGACCGTCGTCGATGCGAAACCGAAGGACGGCGTCGCCGCCGTTCAGGCGGTCGAGGCGCAGCTCACCCCGGTGGCCGGCTCGGTACCCATCAAGAACGCCCTGTCGCGCGTGCGCCGAGCACTCGACAACGACAGCCCGGACCGCGCCAAGGCCGCAGAAGAACTGGCCAAGGCGGCGAGCATCTTCACCGATGATCTGACCTGGCGCCGCAAGGCGGAGGGTGCACTGTCGGCCGGGCTGGCCGCCTACGACGAGGCCATCCGCTCGACCATCGGCGCACGTTCCCAGCCCAGGCTGAGCAAGCCGCAGGCCGACGCCGTGGCGTCCTGCCAGTCGCACCACCGCGACATCTCGCTGGACTTCTAGGCCGGAGACGGAAAAGAGGTTAGAGGATTTCGCCGAGACTTAGGCTGCCGTCGACGTCCTCGGCAGCGGCCTTCAGACGACCGCCCTCGGCAGGTGCCGATGCGGGCACGACCTCGTCGATGGCGACCCAGCCCTTGGCGGTCCGCACCTCCATGGGCTGGAAACGCCGCTTGTAAGCCATCTTGGCACAGTCCGGAATCCAGAAGCCGAGATAGACGTAGTCGAGGCCGATCCGCCTCGATTCGTCGATCAGCCACATGATCATGTGCGAACCGAGGCTTCGGTTCTCCTGGCCTGGATCGAAAAAGCTGTAGACCGCGGAAAGGCCATTGGCCATGCGGTCGGTGAGGCATGCGCCGACCAACTCGCCGCCGGCGTCACGGAATTCAACCAGGTGGGTATCCACCGAGGTGTCCTCGACCAGGCCCTGGTAGTCGAAGAAATCCATCTTCGACATGTCGCCGTCGCCGTGACGGCCGCGCTGATAGGCCGAGAACAACTGGAACTGCTCGTGCGTGGCGACCGCATCGCGCATTTCGGCGGTGATGTCGGCATTGCGGTTCCACACCCGGCGCTGCGAACGCGACGGCTGGAAGCGGTCGACCAGCACGCGCACCGCCTTGCAGGCGTCGCAGCCGGCGCAAGCCGGGATATAGGCAATGCCGTGGCTACGGCGGAAGCCGGCCAGCGACAGCTGCTCGTGCAGCGCCATGGCGTCACGCCCAATCAGCTCGGTTACGACGCGGCGCTCCATCCGCCCGGGCAGATAGGGGCAGGGCAGGGGTGCCGTCGAGAAAAAAAACCGGGTATCGAAAAGCGGCTGATGCCTCATCGGCGGTCGCGGTCCTGGGTGTCACAATGCGCGCCTCGTTGGACGCACCCCGACACGGTACGTCAAGTCGCGCACGATCTCAACGGTCCATGCAGTCGGGCCGTAATCGCCGTTATTGGGCCTGCATGTCGGATTCGAGCTTGAGCTGGACGGGCGGAGCCGACTTCATCTGTTCGTCAAGCTGACGGCGCTTGATGTCGTTCAGGCCGGGCAGGGCCTCGTCCTGCTTGGCCTTGCCGGCGGCTCCGCCGGTGGCACCTGGGGCAGCCGGATTGTTCTCGCCCGTGCCCCTGAGCAGGATGATTGAAAGCCGGCGGTTACGGGCGTTCTTCGGGTCGTCCGGCAGCAACGGCTCGGTCGCCGCCTTGCCGACGACGCGCGAGAACCGGCTTTCCGGAACCTTGTACTGGTTAAGCGCGCGCCTGGCCGAATTGGCGCGGTCGGCGGACAGTTCCCAGTTGGAATATCCGGCATCGCTTACGAACGGCACGGCGTCGGTATGGCCCGATACCGAGATCTGCTGCGGCATGCTGGAGATAACCTTGGCGACCAGTTCCAGCAGCCGGCGGGTGTGCAGATACATCTCGGCACTGCCGGACGGGAACATGGCGAGCCCATCCTGGTCGACGAGTTGGATGCGCAGGCCTTCCGGCGTGTTGTCGATCATCAGGCTTTCCTGCAGGCGCTTCATGTTGGGAATGCCTGCGATGGTGTTCTCGAGGTCCTGCTTGGCCTTTTCGAACTGCTGCTGCTCGGCCTGCTTGAGCGCCTCTTCGGACGCTTTGCCCTGGGTCGACTCGGCCTCGTTCTCGGTGGCGCCCTGGTTTTCCTGCGAGCCTTTGCCGGCTTTCGGCGGCGGCAAGTCGACGCTGACGCTGTCGCGCGACGTCGAGCTTTGCGAGGCGCCCGGTTCGGCGATCGTCTTGCCGCCGAGGATGTCGCCGGAGCCGCTGGTCGACTTCGACGCGCTAACCGGGGCGAAATAGTTGGAAATACCTTCCAGCTTCTCCTGGGTGACCGAGTTCAACAGCCACAACAGCAGGAAGAACGCCATCATGGCGGTCACGAAGTCGGCGTAGGCGACCTTCCAGGCGCCGCCGTGATGCCCGTGGCCGCCCTTTTTGATCTTCTTGATGATGATCGGTTGTTTGGCTTCCTCGGCCATGACTACCTATCCCGGATCATCAGCCGGCGGCCGGCAGATTCTGCGTCATCTCCTCGACCTCGGCAAAGGTCGGACGGTTATGCGAGGCCAGCGTCTTGCGCGCGAATTCGACAGAAACCTGCGGCGCGTAGCCTTGCATGTGGCCCATCAGGCCGGTCTTGATGCAGAGCAGGTAGTGCCCGTCGGAATCGTAGGTCGCCTGCAGGTTGGCCGCAATCGGCGCCAGCAGGCCGTAGGACATCAAGATACCGTGAAAGTACCGACGAGTGCCGCGGCGATCAGGCCGCCCAGCACTTCCGGCGGCTCGGTGATCGAGCTCATGGTGACGATAACGCCAAGCACGGCGGCGACGATGCCGAGCGCCAGCACGGCGTCGGCGAAGGTCTGGAAGGCGGCCGAGATGGCGTGCTGTTCGGCGTGATGGTTTTCCAGTTCCTGGTCCATGACCGATTCGATCTCATGCGGGTTACCGGCACCGAGCGTGAGCAGGCGCAGGTAGTCGCAGAAGAACTCAACCGCATGGTGGTCATGCTGGAATTTCGGGAACTGGCCGAACAGCGAACTCTCGTGCGGATTCTCAACGTGACTTTCCAGCGCCAGGTCACCTTTCGACTTGGCCAGCTTGAAGGTAGCGTAGAGCACGCCCAAGAGTTCGACTTAGGCGTCCTTCTTGTAGCTCGGCCCCTTGATCAACGTCCCGAAGGCCTTGGCCGAACCGCTCAACACCGGCTTCGGGTTGGCGACGACGAAGGCGCCGAGGCCGGCACCGATAATGATGACGAATTCGATGGGCTGCCAGAGAATCCCCATGTCGCCGTGGACGGAATATCCTCCGAACACGCAACCGAACACGATGACCAGGCCGATGATTGCAAATATTTCTAATTAAGTCTTTTATTTCAAAATGCTAATTGTCACAAACGCTGTTTGCCGCCACCCCTGGCGCGCGCACTCTGGCGGTTTTCCACAGGGACTTCAAGAGCAACCCCCCATTATTCCTTCCGTTTAGGTTTAGCCTATTTTCGCGGCTTAAGGAATCCCTCATATGAACCAAGGTTAACGCGGCACTACGACTTTCGATTTCGCGTGCAGGTATGCAATAGCGAAGAGGTAACGCATTGACCTTGCAGCGGTCTGACGAATCCCGGACAGATGTTGGCATAGGAGGCGGCCGAGGCACGGCGCGACCTCGGTCCGGCTGCTGTCATCCGTTTCCCAAAACGTTCCCAACTACCGCTTGTCAAAATTGGGGGACTCCGTTCACCCTGGACACCGGTAAGCTCTGAATTGGGGGAGGGGCGCCAGGCCAGTTCGGCGAACCTCGGAAAACAATGGAACTCACGGTGGCCGGCCTGGTGTTCGCGGCCGCGGCGGTGCACCCGCTGCGCGAACTCGTGCTCAAAGGCAATTCCCACCCAGAAACCGGCTATTTCGGCGTAATCCTGACCTGGCTTGTGGTCAGCGCCACGCACGGCCTGGCGACGGGCGCCGATTTCACCGCCGCCGCCGCGGTCTGGCCGCAACTCGCCGTCTCCGCCTGCGGACTGGTGCTTTACTACCTCGGTATCCTGACCGCCATGAAGACCGGCGACATGTCGATCTACTATCCGATCATCCGCGCGGCCCCGGTGGTCATCGTCGTCATCGGCTGGGCGTTTCTCGGACATAGCTACGGCCCGGCGTTGCTCGCAGGCGTCGCGCTGGTCACGATCGGCGCGTTCTTCCTGCAGTTCCGGCCTGGCGCCGACCCGTTCGGCGCGACGACGCCGTTGATCGCCGCATTGCTGGCGTTGTTCGGCATGGGGATTCAGTCGCTGGCAGACGCTTCCGCGATGAAAGTCGTCCATGCGCCGGTCCTGCTGTTCTGGGAGTACCTGTTCGTCGCGCCGGTCTGTCTCGCCTATTTCGCGCTGCGTAAGCGGCCCGGCCGGTCGCTCGGCGAACATCTGTTCAGGGGGTGGCTGGTGACGCCGGGGCGCTACCTGCTGGCGGCCGGCTCATCTTATCTTTCCTATTACCTGATCCTTACCGCCTACAAGCTCGGCGGCAACGTCGCCGCCATCAACAGTCTGCGTCAGATTTCGATTCCGCTCTCGGTGGTGATGGGCGGCATGGTGCTGAAGGAGGCGCAACTGGGGCGGAGATTCAAATGGTCGCTTGTGTTGGTCGCCGGCATCCTGATCATTATCGTGACGAAGTGAGGGGGCTTATCGAATCATGACGCCGAGCCACGACCTTTTCCGAACCAGCGCACGCGAGGCGGTCACGCTGCTGCGGCGCGGCGAAGTATCGCCTACCGAACTGGTCGAGGCCGCTGCTGCACGTATCGCAGAGACCGACGCGGCGCTCAACGCAGTGCCGACACTGTGCCTGGAGCGTGCCCGCGAGCACGCGCGGCAGATCGAGAAGATGAGTGGCGAGCGCGCCGGCGACCCGCACTGGCTCGGCGGTTTGCCGATCGTGGTCAAGGACCTGAACGACGTGGCCGGCGTCCGCACCACCTACGGCTCGCCTTTGTTCGCCGATCATGTGCCGGATGCTTCCGACGTCATGGTCGAAACATTGGAGCGAAACGGCGCTATCGTCGTCGGCAAGGCCAATACGCCCGAGTTCGGCCATGGCGCCAACACCTTCAATCCGGTGTTCGGCGAGACGCGCAATCCATGGAATACGGCGCTCACATGTGGCGGCTCGTCGGGCGGCTCGGCCGTCGCCGTTGCAAGCGGCCAGGCATGGCTGGCAACCGGTTCGGATCTCGGCTGCAGCCTTCGCACGCCGGCGGCGTTCTGCTCCGTCGTCGGGTTGCGCCCGAGCCCAGGCAGGGTCGCTCGATCGCGCACGCGGCTGCCGTTCGACAATCTTTGGGTCCAAGGCCCGATGGCACGCAGTGTCGGCGACGTCGCGTTGATGCTCGACGCAATGACCGGCGCCCATCCGCTCGACCCGATTTCCTTCGACGCCCCGGCGGTTGCCTTCGTCGACGCCGTCGATCGCCCGGCGGTGCCACGGCGCATTGCCTATTCGCCGGATCTTGGCGGTATCACGCCGGTCGACGGCGAGGTCGCCGCGATCTGCGCCGCCGCCGCCGAACGTTTCGGCGAACTCGGCGCCGTGGTCGAGCAGGCCTGTCCGGACTTCTCCGACGCCCGTGATATTTTCCGCGCCTTGCGCGCCAATCAGTTCGTCGGCGACTTGGGTGAGATCGTGCTCGCCAACCGCGACCGCGTCCGTCCCGAGGTTGTCGAGAACCTCGAGCGGGGAATGGCGCTATCCGCAGGGGACATGGCTACGGCCGAACGCGCGCGCGGGCGCCTACATGAGCGTGTCGCGCGGTTCTTCGAAACCTACGATCTCCTGATCACGCCGGCGACGATTGTAGCGCCCTTCGACGTCTCGATCCGTGCCATCGACCGTCTCGGCGATCACCGCTTCGAAACCTATTACGACTGGTACACCATCGCCTACGCGATCACGCTGACGGCCTTGCCCGCCTTGGCATTGCCGTGCGGTTTCACCGCCGACGGCCGCCCGGTGGGCCTGCAGATCGTCGGCTGTCCGCGCGGCGAAGCGGCGCTTCTTTCGGCAGCGGCGATGGGGGAAAAGCTGTTCTCGATCGTCGCGGATTTGCCGGTCAACCCAACTGAAAAACGCGCATAAACGCAGGTTAATCGCCAAGGTAGATTTTAAACACGGACGTAACAAATATTTCACAGAAATGTCACAAAATGTTTGCCTCGCTGTATCCGGCCTTCATAAAATTTAGCCAAGTTCGAAACGCGTGCCGCGCCAAACGGCACCATCAAATTGCCGACCGTACCTTTCAGCGACGGCACAGCGAGACATCGGAGGAGGTCCATGAAAAACATTCGCAGGAACATTCTATCACTCGCCTCGGCGCTCGCGCTTGGCGCATTTGCAACCCAGGCTTCGGCCGAAGCGCCGAAGCAGCTC
>JAYOXJ010000072.1:11323-12749 GCA_038152725.1 Rhodospirillaceae bacterium | reverse complement strand
CGTTCTTGAAACCGGCCAAATTGCGCGCCGCCTCGATCACCGCCATCTGCATCCCTAGGCAGATGCCGAAATACGGCACCTTGCGTTCGCGCGCGAAGGTGGCGGCGGCGATCTTACCCTCGACGCCGCGCTCGCCGAAGCCGCCCGGCACCAAGATGCCGTGGACGCCTTCGAGATGTTGGACGGTGTCCTCGCGCTCGAAGATCTCGGAATCGATCCAGTCCAGGTTGACCTTCACATTGTTGGCGATGCCGCCGTGGGCGAGCGCCTCGGAGAGCGATTTGTAGGCATCCAAGAGCCCGGTGTACTTGCCGACGACGGCGATCGAAACCTCGCCTTCCGGCCGGGTCACGCGCTCCATGATTTCGTGCCAACGGCCCAGATCCGGGGGGTTGCCGTCGATGCCGAAATAGCGGCAGACCTCGTCGTCGAGGCCCTGCTCGTGATAGCTGATCGGCACCTGGTAAATGGAGGCGACGTCGAGCGCCGGAATAACCGCCTCGCGCCGCACGTTGCAGAAGAGCGCAATCTTGGAGCGCTCGCCTTCCGGCAGCGGCCTATCCGCGCGGCAGAGCAGGATGTCGGGCTGAATGCCGACGCTGAGCAGTTCCTTCACCGAGTGCTGGGTCGGCTTGGTCTTGAGTTCGCCCGCCGTCGGGATGTAGGGCAGCAGCGTCAGGTGCAGGTACATGCAGAGCGCCCGGCCGAGATCGTTGCCGAGCTGGCGGATCGCTTCCAGGAACGGCAGGCCCTCGATGTCGCCGACGGTGCCGCCGATCTCGCAGAGCACGAAATCCTCGTCGGTAAGGTCGGAGGTGACGAAGGCCTTGATCGCTTCCGTGACGTGCGGAATCACCTGGATGGTGGCGCCGAGATAGTCGCCGCGCCGTTCCTTGGCGATGACGTCGGAATAGATGCGACCGGTGGTGACGTTGTCGGACTGGCGCGCGCCGACGCCGGTGAAGCGCTCGTAGTGGCCGAGGTCGAGGTCTGTCTCGGCACCGTCGTCGGTGACGTAGACCTCGCCGTGCTGATACGGGCTCATGGTGCCCGGATCGACGTTGAGATAGGGGTCGAGCTTCCTGAGCCGGACCTTGAATCCACGGGCCTGCAGGAGCGCGCCCAAAGCCGCCGATGCCAAGCCTTTACCGAGGGAGGAAACCACGCCGCCGGTGATGAAAATGAACCGCGTCATGGACCTGCACAATACATCAAAGTTCCGGGCTCACAAAAGAAAAGAGGCCGGCGATTTTTCCGGCCTCCCCTTTGGCGACAAAATCGCGCTTTGCCAAGCGCTTGGCTCATTTGGCCACCGGCGCCGCCGGTTCGGACGGCGTGGCGGGGGCCCGCCCCCGCCCCCGCGGTGGGTCGAGAAGCGACATAGCATCGCCCCGGTGGCCCGCCCCGAAGGGGGGGAAGCCGGGGG
>JAYOXJ010000072.1:436-11313 GCA_038152725.1 Rhodospirillaceae bacterium | reverse complement strand
ACTTCGATTCGCCCTTGTGGCCGGCCATGATGGCGAGAACGATGGAGGTGACGAAGAACCCGGTGGCGAGGATCGCCGTCGTGCGGGTCAACAGGTCCGCCGCCGCGCGGCCGGTCATGAAACCGCCGCCGCCGCCACCGCCGCCCATACCGAGCGCGCCGCCCTCGGAACGCTGGATCAGGATGACGCCGACGAGGCCGACGGCGATGAGCAGGTGGATGACCAGGATGACGGTCTGCATGGTTTCCTCGTAAATCCGACTGGGCCGCGTTGTAGTCGCTCGCGGCGGGCTTGTAAATCGGTTTCGGCCTTCTTCCCGAATGTCGTTCGCCGCGCCGCCCCACCACCGCTCGGAAAACAACGGCATAAAAAAAGTAACGGAACGAAGCCAATTTTTCCGTGCGATTTCAACGGCCCCGAAAAAAAGCGACGCCAATTTTCGGGCCGACGAAGCCAATTTTCCCGAAGCCGACGTTTATGGCGTTGGCCGCTTTGCGCGACGGCCAGCACGGCTACCCTTTCGGCAACCGAAATGGACAATATTATTTGTATATTTTCCTATAAAAGTCAAGAAAATTCCTACGTATTGCTTTGGGCGATGCGAAGTATCGGTGAAGTGGCCCCGCCACTTCCGGATGAATTGCCAAGCGCACGTTTATCGCCCGTTACGCAAATTTCGGAAAACAGCCATTCCAGCCGCCTGTTTGCACGGTTTACCACCCTGCGACGAGAAGGTAATCTGCTCCCGATTTTTACCGGGAGGGGGCCCGAGTCATGGACGAAATCACGGCCAAAACCGGCACGAGCGCTACAGACGCCGAGGCGCCGCTCAAGGTTTATTGGCAGCCGGGCTGTTCGAGCTGTCTCAAGACCAAGGAATTCCTCATCGCCAACGGCGTCGATTTCGTTTCCGTCAACGTGCTCGACGATGAGGACGGCTACAAGGAATTGGCCGAACTGGGGCTTCGCATGGTGCCGATCGTGGCGCGCGGCAAGAAATGGGCGAACGGCGCCGTTTTCCGCGAGGTCGCCGAGGTCGCCGGATTCGTTTGGGGCGGCCACAACATGTTGGCGCCCGAGGAAATGGTCGAACGCATCGACGCCATCATGGCCGGCGCGATCCGTTTCGTGGCGCAGATCCCGGAGGACAACCTCGACGACATGCTGCCCGGCCGGCCGCGCTCGTATCGTCAGCTTGCCTACCATATCGTCAATATCCCCGAGGTTTTCCTCGATTACGTCGAATTCGACCAGCCCTACACCTACGAGGCGCTTTTGAGTGTGCTGCCGGCGGAACTCGCCACTCGCGAGGACCTGATCGACTGGGCCGAGGGCATTCGCACGCGCTTCCGCCTGTGGTGGCAGGACCGTGGCCGGTCCATGGACTTCGCCGCGCCCGCTGATGTCTACTATGGCGCGGTCACGTTCCATGAGGTGCTGGAACGGACCGCCTGGCATTCCGGCCAGCATTCGCGCCAGCTCATGCTGACGCTTAAGGAGAAGCTCGGAATCGAGCCGGACGGCCCCCTCGGCGACGAGACTTTCGCCGGCCTGCCGCTGCCGCAAAACATCTGGGACAACGAGCGCTCATTCTGATGACCGCGACTGCCGTGCGGCCATGATGGACGAAACCAAGCCGAAATCGTTTGCCCGCATCGCGGCGCTGATCGTATTGATCTGCATCGTCGTCGAAGCCGGCATCATGCTGTTGTTGCACGAATTCACGACACTATCGCCGATAATGCATGCGGTGATCGACGTGTCGATCGTATCGGTGACGGTGCTCGGCTGCCTTTATACCTGGGTGTTGCCGGCGTTGTCGTCTTCGCGCCGCCAGGCATCCGACCAGACACGCCTGCTGGAAGCCCTGATCGACGCCATTCCGGTGCCGGTGTTCTAAAAGGATGAGAACGGCGTTTATACCGGCAGCAACGCCGCATTCGAACGCTTTCTCGGGCTGCCGAAAAATAAGATCGTCGGCCAGACCGTTTATGGCGTCGCGCCGGAGGAACTGGCCAGGGTCTACCACAAGGCCGATATGGACCTGCTAGCGAAAGGCGGACGCCAGGTCTACGAGGCGTCCGTGTCGCACGCGGACGGCACCGAGCACGACGTCGTCTTCCAAAAGGCGGTATACCGCAAGTCGAGCGGTGAGCCCGGCGGTATCGTCGGCATCCTCCTCGACGTCACCGACTGAAACGCCCAGCAGCGCGATTTGGCGCTGGCCAAGGAACAGGCGGAAAAGGCTAGCCGCGCCAAATCCGAGTTTCTTGCCGCCATGAGCCACGAGCTTCGCACACCGTTGAACGCGATCCTCGGTTTCGGCCAGATGTTGCAGTACGACACAAAGAATCCATTGACGCCAAACCAGTCGGACCACATCGAGAACATCCTCGGTGCCGGCCACCACCTGCTCGAATTGATCGACCAGATCCTCGATCTCGCACGGATCGAGGCCAACCGGGTCGCCGTCTCGATCGAGACCGTCGGAGCCCGGCCGGTGATCGACGAATGTATCGCGCAAATGGCGCCACTTGCCGACAAGAACCGTGTCACCCTGGCGGCGCCCACGGGTGATGGCCTTGACGTGAACCTCCATACCGACCGGCTCCGCTACAAGCAGGTGCTGTTCAACATTCTCTCCAATGCGGTCAAATACAACGTCGAGGGCGGCACGGTATCGCTCACCGCGACGAAGCTGCCGGGCGGCTATCTGCGCATCAGCGTCGCCGACACCGGCATCGGCATCGACCCCAAGTATGCGCGCGGGCTGTTTCAGATGTTTCATCGTGCCGAGGTCGGCGGCAAGGTGGCGCGCGAGGGCGCCGGCATCGGGCTTACGGTCTGCCGGCTTTTGGTCGAGCGCATGGCCGGACGTATCGGTTTCGAAAGCAGCCTCGGCGAGGGCAGCACGTTCTGGTTCGAGTTGCCGCTCGAAGGCAACACTTCGGCGCTAATCTGGACCGAAGACATGCGGGTCGAAATCGACGCCCTCGACAAGGACCATCAGGACATGGCGCTGTCGGTGAACGCTCTCGCCCATGCGGTCGCCGACGGTGCCGAAAACGCCGACGCCGCCCTCGCACATCTCCGCCGCCACCTCGACCATTGCGTCCGGCGCGAGGCCACGGTCATGCGTGCCGTCGGGTTTCCGGGCGCGGATGCAAGGATCGCGCGCAGCGAAGCCCTGGCCAGCGCCCTCGATCGGCTGTCGGACGATTCCGGCATGTTCTCGAAGACGCCGATCGACCTATCCGTCGTCGCTGCCGTCGCCGAACAGGTCGCCGCCTGGTTGGCCGATCCGGAATTGATCGACACCCCTGGCCTCGCCCAATACGCACGCGCCCACGAGATTGAGATCAGAGACGCGATCGAAGAACTTCGCCAATGATTTCCGGTATTTGCGGTTGCGCCATGGCCGCCGCAGGCATATGCAAGATGCCATGACCGTAACCCTCGACGATATCCGCCGCGCCCGTGTGCGCATCGAAGACCACGTGGAACTGACACCGTTTACCGACTCGGTAACGCTGTCGGCGATCACCGGCGCCAAGGTCTTCATCAAGTTCGAGAACCAGCAGTTCACCGCGTCGTTCAAGGAGCGCGGCGCCTTGAACAAGCTGCTTGACCTCGACGAGGATGCGCGAAAGCGCGGCGTCATCGCCGTTTCCGCCGGCAACCACGCCCAGGGCGTCGCCTACAACGCCCGGCGCCTCGGCATTCCGGCGACCATCGTTATGCCGGCGACGCCGCCGCTGACCAAAGTCACCCATACCCGCGAATTCGGCGCCAAGGTCGTCTTGATCGGCGATACCATCGCCGACGGCATGGATGAGGCGCGGCGGCTCGAGGTCGAGAACGGCCTCACCTTCGTGCATCCCTTCGACGACGAAGCGGTGATCGCGGGCCAGGGCACGCTGGCGCTCGAGATGCTCGACGCCCGGCCCGATCTCGAGACCATCGTGGTGCCGATCGGCGGCGGCGGGCTGATCTCCGGCATCGCCACGGCGGCCAAGGCGATCCGCCCCGACATCAACATCGTCGGCGTCGAGACCGAAATCTATCCCTCGGCCTTGGACGCGCTCAACGGGCGCAAGGGCAACTACCGGGGCATCACGGTGGCCGAGGGCATCGCGGTCAAGGAGCCCGGCAAGCTGACGCTGCCGATCATCCGCGATCTGGTCGACGAGGTGATGACGGTGAGCGAGCACGATATCGAGCGTGCCATCGCCTACTATTTCAACGTCGAGAAGACCGTCGCCGAAGGTGCCGGCGCGGCATCGCTGGCCGCCCTCCTCGCCCGGCCCGAGCGCTTCAAGGACCGCCGTACCGGCCTTGTGCTGTCCGGCGGCAATATCGACGCGAGACTGATGGCCATGGTCATCATGCGCGGCCTGATCCGCGACGGCCAGTTGGCGCGCATCCGCGTCGAGACCGCCGACGTGCCGGGCCAACTCGCCCGCGTCGCCGGCGTCATCGCCGAGGCGCATGGCAACATCGTCGAGGTCGAACATCAGCGTCTGCTTGCCGACGTGGCACCTGAAATCCGCCGATCTCGACATTACCGTCGAGACCCGCGACCACGAGCACGTCAGCGAGATCATGGCCGCGCTCGCCGCCGCCGGTTTCAACGCCGAAGTTCTCTAGAGGCTCACATCCGCCAGATCAGCAGCCGGGTGCGCCGGCTGTCGTCGAGTTCCCGCGTCTCGTCCGGTGCGTGGCCGGGCACTTCGAACGAATTCGAGACCAGCATCGTGCCCGGCCGCATCTCGGCCCGCGCCTTGGCATGGAGTTCGGGCATCGGCGCGGGCGACAGGAAGGCATAGACCATGGCGTAGGGCGCGAGGTCGTGCCGCCAAATGTCGCCATACATCAGCCGGATGTTGCGAAGGCCCGAGAGTTTGACGCGGAGCCACGCGAGGACGAACGGGATCGGTGCAGACTCGATGCCGGTGACAGTTGATTGCGGATGCGCGCGGGCGAGATGGGTGAGCGTGCCGCCGATGCCGCAGCCGAGATCGACGATGGCGCCCTCGGTGGGGGCGAGGTCGGCCAAGGCCGTCCACGTGCGACGATTGGAGAGATAGAGCGGCACGCGCTCGCCGCGCGCGTTCCAGAACACCAGCACCAGCAGCACGAAGGCGGCCAGGAACACCCAGGACGGCAGTTTCAGCATCAGCGCGGCGCCTGCGGCAAGCGGTAGCGCGAGTTGCACCGGCAGCCACCAGTTCGCCAATCCGAAGCGCAGGCCCAGCACGGCGGCGATGGCACCCTGGATGGCGAGCAGCAGGACGGGATCGAGTTTCGGGCCGCCGGCCCGCAACAGCGTCCACGCGACGCCCCATGCGATGCAGAACGCCGCCCCCTGGCTCGCCGCCAGCACCACGACCGGTCGTGGCGGCGGAGTCACCATGCTAGCCCATGCGGTCGTACATGTTCTCGACCAGGCCGGCGACCTTGCCGCGGTGGTCGAACTCGATCTTCAGGGTCTTGTAGTATTGTTCCTTGGTGTGGAAGCCGTCGCCGATGGCCGCCATATGCGCGCGCATGGCGGCATCGAGTTCGGCCCGCACCGACGCGAGCGCCGGATCGTCGATCAGGTTGTTCATCTGATAGGGATCGGCCTGGTTGTCGTAGAGCAGCCACGGCCGGTCGATGGTGCGGACGTAGGTATAGCGCGATGAGCGTACGCCCCGGTATTCCATGCGCATGCCGCGGAAGGTCGGCACCTGGTCCTCGCCACGCGGATCGCCGATGGAGAACGGGCACGGGTTCATCAGCAGCACCGTCTCGGGCGCGTCCGAGCGCTCACCTCGGATGAAGGGCGAAAGATCGACGCCCTCGCAGGTCTCGGGCACAGCGGCACCGGCGAGGCCCAAGAGGGTCGGCATCACGTCGATGGCGCTGATCGGGAAGTCGCGCTTGCCCGGCGCGATGCCCGGGCCCCGCAGTAGGAACGGGATCTTGATCGCTTCGTCCCACGGCCATTGTTTCTTGTAGAGGCCGTGCGAGCCGTGCATGTCGCCGTGGTCGGACGAGAACGCGACGATGGTGTCGTCCGTCAGCCCCATGGCGTCGAGCGCCGCGATCAGGCGTGCGAACTGATCGTCGAGGAAGGTCGTCTGCGCGTAGTAGCCCCAGAGGTCCTGCTTGGGCACGTCCGGGCAGTTGGGCCGGCCGGGAATGGTGTCCGGGTCGTACATGTCGAGGTACTTCTGCGGCACCGTGCGATACGGGTGGTGTGGCGGGCCCCACGACAGGAACAGGCAGAACGGCTTGGCCTGGTCCCTGCCCTCCAGGTATTCGATGGCGTGGGTGGTCTGCGCCTCGGCGTCGTAGCCGTCCCAGACGCGCACGTTGCCCTCGTTGTCGGTGAAGTGCGAGCGGTCGTAGTTGTGCTCGAAGTTGGCGCCCATCCAGTATTGGAAGCCCTGCCGGCGCGGTCCCGGCGGCACCGGCGCGGGCCGGTCGGCGCCGTCGAGGTGCCACTTGCCGATATAGGCGGTGGCATAGCCGGCGTCGTCGAAGGCATGCGCGACACTGACCTCGGTGGTCTTCAAGGGGATGTCGTTGATGACGAGGCCGAGCGATAGCGGCGTGCGGCCGGTGACCAAGGCACCCCTGTAGGGCGTGCACACCGGCATCGGCGAGACGCCGACGGTGAAATTGGCGCCCTCGGCGGCGAAACGGTCGAAGGCCGGTGTGATGACCGGCTCCTCGCCGACATAGCCGAGCGAGCTGGCGCGCAGCTGGTCGGCGAAGACGAAGAGGACGTTCGGTCGCTTGGTAGCGTTCATTCCCTGGCCTGCCGCTGCCTACGGCACGATGGCGCCGCGAAGAATCTCGCGCGAGGCGGCTTTTTCGAAGGCCTCGCCGATCCGCTCCAAGGGAAACACGCCATCGACCAGTTTATCAAACGGAAAGCGATCCCGGTTGCTCATGACGAAATCGAGCGCCTGGACGAGGTGACGGGGATGATAGTTGTGGATGCCGCGCAGCGTGATCCAGCGTTTGACGAAAATGTTGGCGTCGATCTCGACGTTGGCGCCGGGGCTGACGAGGCCGGCGAGTACGTAACGTCCCCCGACCCGCAGCATGTTGAGCCCCGCCGGGATGACGTCGGGCACACCGCAGACCTCGATGACGACATCGGCGCCGTCCGGCTGGCAGTGCCGCCGCACTTCCTTGACCAGGGCGGCCGGGTCCATTTTCGAGACGTCGAGCGCCACGTCGGCGCCGAATTCCTTGGCCTGTGCAAGCCGTGACGCGACCGAGTCGATACCGATCACCATGCGCGCGCCGCGCGCCTTCGCCATGGCGCAGCCGTAGAGGCCCAAGAGCCCGAGCCCCTGCACGACGACGGTGTCGCCAAGGCCGATTTCGCCGGCTTCGGTGACAGAGGCCATAGTTGCCACGCCGCAGTTGAGCGGCGTCGCTTCCTTGTCGGTGATCTCATTGGGCAGCTTGAGGATACCCGAGCCGGGCACGACGTAGCAGACGTCGGCGAAACCGCCCAGAAAGTGCGGGTCGGTCTCTGCCAGTTCGTGACCGTACTTCTGCACGCCGGCACATTTCTGCGGCATGTCGTGGACCTCGCGGTAGTAGCACGGCCCGTCGAAGAAATACTCGGTCCAGGTGATGCGGTCGCCGATGGCGAGCTCGGCACCGCGCAGATCGAGTCCGACGCCGTCGCCGATCTCCTCGATGCGGCCGATGATCTCGTGGCCGAGAATGCCGGGGCACGGGTTCGGCCGGTGGCCGAGATAGGAGTGGATGTCGGAACGGCAGATGGTCGACATGGTGATCCTGACCAGCACCTCGCCGGCGCGCACCGGGCGCACCGGGTATTCCTTGATGATGAATGGCGTGTTGGGCGCCTCGTAAACGGCGGCGCGGGCGGTTCTGGTCATACGGTCCTCGTTGGCGATGTCCCGCGGACGGCTGTCGCGGCGGTGATGGTCTCTGCTAGATGATCTTCTGGCGCAGGAACAAGCAGAAGCGGTCGATCGCGACGATCAGGAAGATCAAAACGATCATCGCCATCATCGCTTTTTCGAAATAGTAGGTCGAGAGGTTGAAGAACAGCGCGTAGCCGACGCCACCGGCGCCGACGAAACCGAGCACGATCGACTGGCGCGTGTTGTGATCCCAGTAATAGAGGCAGTAGCTGAGATAGAGCGGCAGTACCTGCGGCCATGCGCCGTATAGGAACACCCGCCAGCGGCTGGCGCCGGCGGCGGACATGGCTTCGAGCGGACCGGGATCGACCGCCTCGACGGCCTCCGCCAGCAGTTTGCCGATGACGCCGACGCAATAGATGATCAGCGCGATTACGCCGGCGAACGGGCCGAGGCCAACGGCGACGACGAACAGCAGCGCCCAGATGATCTCGGAGACGCCGCGGCAGATGGTCAGGAAGAAGCGCACCGGCAGATAGACAACCGGATGCGGCGAGACGTTCTTGGCCGCCAGGAACGCCAGCGGCAGGGCCAGGATCGAAGACCAGAACGTCGCGATGATGCCGATCTGAAGGGTCTCGATCACCGGCTTCCAGAGGTCCTTCATATACTTCCAGTCGGGCGGGAACATCTGCGCGAGCAGTTCGCCGATCGCCGGGAACCCGGTGACGATGTCCTTGAGGCTGATCTCGGTGCCGGTGATCGCCCCCCAGTAGATGAAGGCGATGACGGCGAGCGCCAGCATGCGCGCGGGCGTCAGCTTCGGCGAGGCCGACGCCAGTCTTGCTTCGATCGCTTCGGGTGTCGCGTTCATGTCAGATGATCCTCGAACGCAGGAAGGCGCTGAAGCGGTCGATCACGACCAGGATCAGCACGATCAGGATCAGGCACATGAGCACTTCCTTGTAGCGGAAGTCCTGCAATGCGTGGGTCAACGCTAAGCCGATGCCGCCAGCGCCGACCAGGCCGAGCACCGTCGAGGCGCGGTTGTTGTATTCCCAATAGAACAGCGTGCTCGACAGCATCACCGGCAGCACGTTCGGCATGACACCGAACCAGATCACCTTGAAGCGGCTGGCGCCGGCTGCCTGCATCGCCTCCATGACGCCCTTGTCGGTCGCCTCGATGGCCTCGTAGTAGAATTTGCCGAGGCCGCCAATGCTGTGCAGCGTCAATGCCAGCACGCCGGGAAACGGTCCCAATCCGACCGCGGTGACCAGGATCATCGCCCAGATCAGTTCCGGCACTGTGCGCAGCATGCCGACCAGAAAACGCACGACGATGCTGACCATCGGATGCGGCGTTGTGTTGACCGCCGACAGGAAGGCCAGCGGCAATGCGAAGAAGATCGGGATGGTGGTGCCCATGAGCGCCATCTCGAGGGTTTCCAGCATCGGCCGCGCGAGATCGGGCAGGATGCTGAAGTCGGGCGGCATCATGCGCCGGCCGAGGTCGAAGAACGCCGGCAGTCCGACGATCAGCTTGGGAATGTTAAATTCCGTTCCCCAGGCCGCCCAGATCGCCGCCGCGACGACGATGGCCCCGCCGATTACGAACTGGCGGCGAACGGCGCGGCGTTGCTCGTAAATCTGGTCGAAGATGCCGGATGCAGCGATGTCAGCCATTGGCGGACGCCTTGGCGGCCTCTTTCGCATCCTCCTCCTCGAGCAGGCGAACGGGCTTCTTGAAGACGCGTTCGATGACATCGTCCGTGAGCTGGGCGGGCGGGCCGTCGAAGGTGACGGCGCCGCCGGCGAGCGCGATGATGCGATCGGCGTATTTGCGGGCGATATCGAGCTGATGCAGGCTCATGACCACGGTCAGGCCGTCGCGTTTGGCGATGTCGGAAATCAGGTCCATGATCTGCTGGCGCATGATCACGTCGAGACTGGCGATGGGTTCGTCGGCGAGGATCACCTTCGGTTCCTGGATCAGCATGCGGGCGATCGCGACGCGCTGCTTCTGGCCGCCGCTGAGCGTGTCGGCGCGGCGCAGGTAGAGTTCCAGATCCTCGAGGCCGGCGCGCACCAGCGCGCGGATCGCCGCCGTCTGGTCTTCCTTCGAGAAGTTGTAGAACAGCGCCCGCCAGAAACCGAGCGTGCCGATGCGCCCGCACATCACGTTCATCAGCACCGACATGCGGTTCACCAAGTTGAACTCCTGGAAGATCATGCCGATGTGATGGCGCGCCTTGAGCAGTTCCTTGTGCGAGAGCGCGCCCAGGTCCTGGCCGTCGATGACGACGTGGCCGGACGTCGGCTGGACCAGGAAGTTCAGGCAGCGCAGCAGCGTCGACTTGCCGACGCCGCTCGGACCCAGGAGCACGATGAACTCACCCTTCCGGAACTCAAGGTTGATATCCTTGATGGCCGGTGGCGCGCTGCCGTAGGCCTTGGTCAAGTTGCGGATCTCAATCATGTTTTGATCGGTGGATTCGGTCATCGATTCACGTACCACGATTCTTGTTCGTTAAAGTATACATCGACGGTGGCGGAGAGGCATCCGGAACACAAAACGGCCCTGTCGCCGGGTGGAACAAAGTCCCACCCGGCGACAGAGGTCATCGCAAATTGCGTCGCGAATACACCCGTCGAGTGTCTTCGGGGCGGCGCTTACTTTTTCTTGCCAAGTTTCTTCATGCCGATGAGATCGACGAAGTCCTCATGCGAGGCCGGTACGAAACCGGTGCTTGGCCAAATCTTGTAAGCGTTGGCCGTCTTCTCGGGCAGGCTCAGGAAGGCGTCCTGAACCTTCTTGATGAATTCCTTGCCATAGCCCGAGCTGATGACCATCGGCGTGTTCGGCACCTTCTGGCAGCCGATGATGCTGAGTTCGGCGTTGATCAGCTTGTTGTTCGCCTCGTCGTACTTCTCCATCTTGAAGATGCCGCGATCCTGCCAGCGCCAGAAGTAGAAGTCG
>JAYOXJ010000072.1:0-426 GCA_038152725.1 Rhodospirillaceae bacterium | reverse complement strand
TTTCACCGCCAGGAACGACGCATCATGCTTGCCGGCATAGATCTTGTTCTTGAAGTCCTTCTCCGGGTTGATGCCGTTCTTGACCAGCATGTAGGCCGGGGCGACGCCGCCCGACGTCGAGGTCGGCGAGACGAAGGCGAAGGTCTTGCCCTTGAGGTCCGCGAAGGTCTTGATGCCGCTGTCCGGCTTGGTGACGATGCAGGACTTGTAATAGGTGCGCTTGTAGGTGTCCTTGTTGAGCACCAGCGGCTCCACCTTCATGCCGATTTCCAGCATTTTGATGTACTGGCTGCCGCCGACGTAGACGATTTCCAGATGCCCCGAGCGCATCGCCTCGATCAGCGCGTTGTAGCTTTCCGAAACCTTGACGTTGACCGGCAGGCCCAGCGTCTTGCCGACGTGTTCGGCGATACCGGTGAACTGCTG
>JAYOXJ010000071.1:6039-12790 GCA_038152725.1 Rhodospirillaceae bacterium | reverse complement strand
GCTCAGTGTCGTCGCACCGGACGGCAAGGTACATGGCGTTAGCGGATTGCGCGTCGTCGATGCCTCGATCATGCCGAGCATAACCAACGGCAACCTCAATGCGCCGACCATCATGATCGGCGAAAAGCTGGCGGATGCGATCCTGGGGAAAGACCCGCTGGCACCGTCGAACGCACCGTTCGACGCGGGCTAGCGCGGTTCGAGCCTCCTTCGAACGGTATTAGCATATTGGGCCGCGACTGCGGGCCCGGCGCGTATGCGCCGCCCGCGCGGAGCCTTGCGCCGTCAGGCGCATCAGCGTAAGCGACAAGAGTCTAACGACAGTCGATTATCGTGCCGTTGGCCTGACAGCTCGCTTCGGCGAGATCGACGAAGGCGTCGGTGACGGCCTCCGGCAGCTTGACGCTCTCCGGGGCCTCGCCGGGCATCGCCTGGGCGCGCATGGCGGTGCGGGTGCCGCCCGGGTTGATCAGGTTGATGTTGACCTTCGATTTGGCGTTCTCGGCGGCGTAGGTGCGCGCCAGCATCTCGAGCCCGGCCTTGGAAACGGCGTAGGCCGACCAGTATGCTCGCGGTTCGGTACCGACGCTGGACGTGACGAAAATGGCGCGGCCGGCTTCCGAGCGCTGCAGCAACGGGTCCATGGAGCGGATCAGGCGCCAGTTGGCGGTCAGGTTCACCGCCATGGTGCGTTCCCAGACCTTGGGGTCGGTATGGCCCAATGGGCTGAGTACGCCGAGCATGCCGGCGTTGCCGACGAGTACGTCGAGATGCCCGAAGCGCTCGAACAGTAACGCACCCATCTGGTCGATCTTGTCGTAATCGGTGAGGTCCATCGGTACCAGCGTCGCCGAGCGTCCGCTGATCTTGCGAATGTCGTCATCCAGTTCTTCGAGGCCGCCGGTGGTGCGTGCCACCAATATCAGTTGCGCGCCTTCCTCGGCGAAACGCCGCGCCACGGCGGCGCCGATGCCTCGCGAAGCGCCGGTAACGAGCGCGATCCGGCCTTCCAGTCGCTTGGCGGTCACGTTCAGCCCTGTTCGTCCAGGAGCGAAAGCAGGCTGGGTGCGCTTTTCTGCTGGCGGTCGGTCAGGCCGATGGGATAGTCGCCGGTGAAGCACGCGTCGCAGAACTGCGGCGATAGGTTGTCGCGACCGGGCACACCGACGGCGCGATAGAGCCCGTCGATCGAGATGAAGGCGAGACTGTCGACGCCGATCACCTTGGCCATGCCGGCGACGTCGTAACGCCCGGCCAGCAATTCATCCTTCTTCGGCGTGTCGATGCCGTAGAAACAGGGATCGGTGGTCGGCGGCGAGGAGATGCGCATGTGCACTTCCTTGGCGCCGGCATTCCTGACCATGTCGACGATCTTGGTCGAGGTGGTGCCGCGGACGATCGAATCATCGACCAGCACGACCCGCTTTCCTTTGAGGTACGCTGTATTGGCGTTGTGCTTGAGGCGCACGCCAAGGTGCCGGATCTGGTCGGTCGGCTCGATGAAGGTGCGACCGACGTAGTGATTGCGGATAATGCCGAGCTCGAACGGGATGCCGGCTTCCTGGGCATAGCCGATGGCGGCGGGGACGCCCGAGTCCGGCACCGGCACGACGACATCGGCGGGCACCGCGCTTTCGCGCGCCAGCTCGGCGCCGATGTTCTTGCGCGCGGCGTAGACGGCACGGCCTTCGAGCATGCTGTCGGGACGGGCGAAGTAGATGTATTCGAAGATGCAGAAGCGCGACGGGCGCTTGTTGAACGGCTTGATCGAGTGCAGGCCCTTCTCGTCGATGACGACGATCTCGCCGGCTTCCACGTCGCGGACGTACTTGGCGCCGATGATGTCGAGCGCGCAGGTTTCCGACGCCAGCACGTAGGCGTCGCCCAGGCGGCCCAGGATGAGCGGACGCACCCCGTAGGCGTCGCGTGCGCCGATCAGCTTCTTCTGGGTCAGCGCCACCAGGGAGTAGGCACCTTCGATCTGGGTCAGCGCATCGGTCAGGCGGTCGACGACGCGGCCGTATTCGCTGCGCGCGATCAGGTGAATGATGGTTTCGGTGTCGCTGGTCGACTGGAACAGGCAACCGCGCTCGACGAGCGAGCGGCGGACGGCGTAGGCGTTGGTCAGGTTGCCGTTGTGGGCGACGGCGAGGCCACCGAACTTGAACTCAGCGAACAGCGGCTGAACGTTGCGGAGCACGGTGTCGCCACTGGTCGAGTAGCGCACATGGCCGATGGCGACGTGACCCTTGAGGCGTTCCATGATCGAGGGCGAGTTGAAGTTGTCGCCGACCAGCCCGAGCGCGCGGTGGCTGTGAAACTGGCCGCCGTCGTAAGCGACGATGCCGGCCGATTCCTGACCGCGATGCTGCAGCGCGTGCAGCCCGAGCGCGGCGTGCGCCGCGGCTTCCGGGTGGCCGAAGATGCCGAGGATGCCGCATTCGTCGTGGAAATGGTCGTCCTCGGCGGCGTTGGCGTCGCGGTCTTCCGGGCCCTGGGTATTGGCGTTGAACGTCATGTGGTTATGGCTTTCCCTTGTCCGCGAGTGGCGTTCATTGTTTCTGCTCGGAGTTGCCGATCAGCCTGTCCAACTCCTGGCGCTGGCCTTTGGCATAGCCGTCGGCCGTTTCCTTCGCCGACGGCTTGAGTACCGGCGAGATGATGTCGAGTACGACCTTGCCGGGGTCGGGCGTGACGGAACTCTGCGAGCCGGCACCGCTGCCGCCGAACCTGTCTGGCAGCAACTTGCGCAACTCGTTCGCCGCCGGCTCGATCAATTGCATCGAGCGCGCCGTGCGTACGAACTCGGGTTGCTTCTCTTTGGGCATGACCATCTCGAGGCCCATGTAAGCGAGCACGACGATCAACGCGCCGCGTAGAAGTCCGAACAGAAAACCGAGTGCCCGGTCGAGTGCGTTCAGGGCGCTCTGCTGCACCTGCGTGGAGATGCCGCGGGTGATCATCGAAAGCACCACCAGGGTGAAGACGAAGATGACCACGCCGGCGGAAAGGTCGGCGGCCAGATCCATGGGAATCAGCTGGCGGGCGTAAGGCTGCAGGTAGGGGAAGCCGTAGAAGGTGGCGAAGATGGCGCCGATCCAGCCCAGGATGGCGAGCACCTCGTGCACGAAACCGCGTGCATAGGCGAGCAGCGCCGAGACCAGCAGGATGGCGATGACGCCGATGTCGAAAACGTTGACCGGAAGATCGCCGAGCTTGTCCATGGATCAGACGCCTTCCCGGGTGACGGCGCGAAGCGCGGGCTCCGGATGGCCGCCTTCGGCGTTGCCGAACAGCCGGACCAAATCGGCGACGTGCTCGACTTCCACCAGTTTCAGTCCGGTCTTGAGGGTCTTGCCCTTGGCGGCGCCGCGGGCGCGTTGGGTCGGTACGATGGCGCGGGTAAATCCCAATTTCTCCGCTTCCTTCAAGCGCGCTTCCATTTGCGACACGGCTCGCACCTCGCCGGAAAGTCCGATTTCACCGAACACCACCGACTCCGCCGGTACCGGTCGTCCGCTGACCGCGGAAACCAGGGCCGCGGCGACCGCGAGGTCGGCGGCCGGCTCGCGGATGCGAAGGCCGCCGGCGACGTTCAGATACACCTCGGACCCGGCCAGGGCAACCCCGCAGCGCGCCTCCAATACGGCCATGATCATGGCGAGGCGTCCGGTGTCCCAACCGACCACGGCGCGCCTCGGCGTCGCCTGCTGCGACGGCGCGATCAGCGACTGGATTTCGACCAGAACCGGGCGCGTTCCCTCCATGCCGGCGAACACGGACGAACCCGAAACCTCGCGGTCGCGGTCGGCGAGGAACAACGCCGACGGGTTCGGCACCTCCAAAAGGCCGGTTTCCGACATTTCGAACACGCCGATCTCGTCGGCCGGGCCGAAGCGGTTCTTGACGGCGCGCAGGATGCGGAACTGGTGCGAGCGCTCGCCTTCGAAATAAAGCACCGTGTCGACCATGTGTTCGAGCACGCGCGGGCCGGCGATGGTGCCTTCCTTGGTGACGTGGCCGACCAGGATGAGCGCGAAGCCCCGGCGCTTGGCGGCGCGGATCAGCTCCTGCGCCGAGGTGCGCACCTGGGCGACGGTTCCCGGCGCGGAATCGAGGCTGTCGACATACATGCATTGGATCGAGTCGACGACAACCACGTCGGGGCCGGCGGGCTCGTCCAGCGTGGTGGCGATGTCGCGCACCGAAGTCGCGGCGGCGAGACCGACCGGCGCATCGGCGAGGCCGAGACGGCGCGCGCGCAGCCGGAGCTGGTCGATGGCTTCCTCGCCGGAGATGTAGGCGGCGTTGGCGGCGCCGGCCAAGCGGGCCGCGACCTGCATCAACAATGTCGACTTGCCGATACCCGGGTCGCCGCCGACCAGCGTCGCCGAACCGGCGACCAGTCCGCCGCCGGTGACGCGGTCGAATTCCTTGATGCCGGTGACGCGCCGGGGCGGTTCGGGCTCCTTGCCCTTGAGGCCGACGAACTCGATCCGGCGGCCTTTGCCCTGGCCCAAACCCTTGGGTGCGGATTCCGGCGCGGTTTCCTCGCTAAGCGTGTTCCAGGCACCGCAGGCGTCGCACCGCCCGTTCCATTTGGGGTAGCTCGCGCCGCAGTCGGCACAGACGAAACTGGTGGTTTTCCGGGCCAAAGGCGTCCCTTTTCCGCGGCACTTCGCCCGTCGGCGAAGCCTGCCAAGCCATAGAGGATTCGGTGGCGGCGCACAACTGCTTGATCGGCGGGGCGAGATGAGTCAGATCAGTTAAACATGGTGCGGCGTCGGGTAGATTTCCAGCGACCGGACCGACACCGCAACTTTCCGGGGTTTTTGCCATGCTCGAGGGCCAGGCGGCCAGTTTCGACAGACCCTATCCGCTGCGCCGGCATTTCCGCCGCTGGGGCCTGCCGGCCGCGGCGCTGACCATTGTCGTACTCCTGTTGCTGGTCGGATTCGGCGGCAAACGGCTGATCGAAGGGGTCTATCTCAATCTTGCCGAGGGCCGCGCCCAGGTCATCGACCTGGCGGTCACCGAGGAAGCGCCCGTCCCCTGGCGGAAGCTGGTCGAGGGCGGCGTGCCGGCGGAGGTCTACGGCGGCACGGATGGCGAAAAGCTGCGCGCCGCGCTCGCCGGCGAGGTCAAGGAATTGGGCCTGGCGCGGCTCAAGGTCTACAACGCAAACGGCGTCGTCGTGTTCAGCACCGACGGCACAGAAATCGGCAAGCCCGACGTGAGCCCGGCATTCCTGAGTGCCGCGCGCGACGGCAGGAAGACGGTGGTCCGCAAGGACCAGCCCGACGGCGGCGCGCTTTACGAGCTCTATGTGCCGCTGAACGCCGCCGGCACCAAGACGCGCGCGGTCTTCGAACTCTATGAAACCACGCACCAGCTGAACGAAGTGCTGGTGGCGACACTGCTGCCGGCGATCACCGTGCCGGGGCTATTGCTCGTCCTCTTGTTCTGGGGATTGGATCGGCTGGTACGCAACGCCCAGGCCGACATCGACGGCCGCGCGGCGCTGGTTCAGGAATTGCGCTCCAAGCTGGAACGCCTGGTTTCCGGCTCCGCGGTCGATGCGGCGGTCTCGTCGGTCGGTAAGGGCAGAATGAAGTCCGAGAAAATCCGCTGCACCTTGTTCTATTCTGACATCCGGGGCTTCACCGGCTTTTCCGAGAGCCGTTCGCCGGAAGCGGTGGTCGAGTTTCTGAACCGCGTCATGGATCTGCAGGTAGCCGCCATCGACGCCGCCGGCGGCGATGTCGACAAGATGATCGGCGACGCCGTCTTGGCGCGCTTCCAGGGTGCGGACGCCGAGCGCCGAGCCGTCAACGCGGCGGAACGCATTCTCGCAGAAATCGCCGCCGGCGATTATGAGCGCGGCGTCGGCATCGGCATCTTCACCGGCGAGGTCATCTCGGGCGCGGTCGGCGGCGAGCGCCGCATGGATTTCACCGTCATCGGCGACAGCGTCAACATCGCGGCGCGGCTCTGTTCCGCCGCCGCCGCCGGGGAACTGGTCAGCGATGTCGAAACCTTGGCCGCCGCGAATGCCGACCAAGGCTTCGGGCCGGAGGAGGAGATTTCCGTCAAGGGTCGCCGCGACGCGCTACGCATCCGGCGTTGGAAGGTGGCCGGGCCGAATTAGGCGCCGGCGCGCGAGCGCACCTTCGCCAGCAGCGCGTCGACGGAAATCGCACCGCCGCCGTAAATCACCAGATAGACCAGCGGCAGCAGCCAGAGCAGGCGCTGGTCGCTGACGATCGAGTCGTGCGTGCGGTCGAAAAAGGCGCCGACGGCTTTTTCGCCGATGCCGTGGAATTTGATGTCGACGAAGGTCATCACCGCGACGAAGCCAATCATCGCCAGTGCCGATAGGCGGGTGAACAACCCGACCAGCAGGAGCAGCGGGATTAGGAACTCGGCGTAGGCGGCGAGATGCACGATCAGGCCCCAGGGCAGGAACGCGATCTTCGAGGCGTCGTAGCCGGCGGCCTCGGCGATGGGCGGCAGGATCTGCGCGTAGGCACCGGCCTTGGCCATGAAAATGCCGGGAAAGCCTTCGCCCAACTTGGTCGCGGCCGAATTCCAGAAGAACGCCATGAGCACGCTCGAGAACGCGAGGCGCGCCGCGAGGCCCATGAACCAGTCGCCGGCGGCGCGGGTGAGCGCGTCGAGGGCGGCGCCGAGCGGTGCCCCCCCTTGAAGCTGCGCCCAGAGCGCTCCAGTGGCCTCAAGCCAGGGCCGAAGG
>JAYOXJ010000071.1:0-6029 GCA_038152725.1 Rhodospirillaceae bacterium | reverse complement strand
AAGCGCCGCGATGAAATCGTGGAGCGGCGTTGGCACGGCGCGGACCTCGACGCCCGCAGCACGATGGCGCACTCGCCGCCATCGGTGACGTTGGCGAGCGCCGTCGCGGGATCGTCCGTATGATGCGCGTCCCAGATCGAAACCACGGGGTGGCGCGAACGCACGAGCCGAAGCGACGGGTGCAGCCCGAGGCGCGCGCCTGCGAGGACGTCGTCGGAGAGGCCCGCGAGTATGTCGATGGTGAGCACATCGGCGTCGGCGGCGTGATAGGCCTCGGTCCTAGCGCGCTCCAACCTGGCCAAGTCGGCGAGACAGGGAACGCCGCCGGCCGGCGCGAAGGCGGCGATGAAATCCGCGAACTCGGCGCCGTATTCGTGCAGCACCGGCGAGGCCGGCGGCGCCGCGCGCACGAACTCGCGCGCCATGGCGGCGAAGAATTCCGCGCCGACCAGCGCCTGGACGACCGGGAACGCCTCGGCGAGCGCGTCGATCAGGCCCTTGGTGACGTTGTTGCGGTAGACGGCGAAACGCGCCGCATCGGCGACCGGCCGTGCCGGATCGAGAAGGGCCGCCGCGTGGCGCGCCTGCAGCTCAGGCCACATGACGGACCTCCGATCCTGCAAATTCGGAGAGCACCGCGTCGGCCTTGGCCGCTTCGGCACGGAGCATCGGCCAGTCGGGGACATCGTTGTCCCATTCGATCAGCGTCGGCTTCGGCCCGGTGCGCGAAAGCGCCACACGGTAGAGCGTCCAGACCGCATCGCAGACCGCGCGGTCGTGGGCGTCGATCAGGAGGCGACGGCCATCGGCGCTGTCCTCGGCATGACCGGCGAGATGGATTTCGTCGATGGCCTCGGCGGGAAAGCGCGCCAGATAATCGAACGGGTCGGCGTCGTGGTTGACGCAAGCGACGTAGACGTTGTTGACGTCGAGCAGGAGGCCGCAGCCGGTCCGGCGCGCGAGCTCGGCGATGAAATCGACCTCGTCCCAGGTGCTTTCGGCGAAGCGGATGTAGGTGGCCGGGTTCTCTATCAGGATCCGGCGGCCGAGGCGCGACTGCACCTGGTCGACGTGATCGGCGACCAGTGTGAGCGTCTCGTCGGTGTAGGGCAGGGCCAAGAGATCGTTGAGGAAGCGGCCCTGATGCGTCGACCAGGCGAGATGCTCGGAAACCTGCGCCGGTTCGTAGCGCCGGACCAGCGCCGCCAGTCTTTCCAGATGCTCGCGGTCGAGCGGGCCGGCGCCGCCGATGGAGAGCCCGACGCCGTGCAGCGACAACTGGTGGCGTTCGCGGACGCGGGTGAGATGGGCGTGCGGCGGACCGCCGGCGCCCATGTAGTTCTCCGGGTGAACCTCGAACCAGAGCCGGTCCGGTTCACCCGTGAGAACGTCGTCGAGGTGCCGGGCCTTGAGGCCGACACCGGCATTGGCCGCGAGCTTCTCTCCACTCATGGCCGGTCGCCCGATCAGCTCGGGATGTCGCGCTTCAGGGGCTGCAGGCTGCCCGTGCGGTCGCCCGGCAGCTTCATCTTCTCGCAAGTGCCCTTGGGCACCAGCGTCCAGGCGTTGCCCTGGTAATCGACCTTGGACGTGCCGGCGCAGGTGGTGCCGGGGCCGGCGGCGCAGTCGTTCTTGCCGGCCTTGGACACGCCGTAGCACTTCTCGGTTTCGGGCGCCTGCACGCCCGCGGTGGCGAACGCGGCCGAGGCGGCGAGGGCACCGGCGACGATGGCGGCGGTGGTGAGCTTGCTCTTCATGGATGATCTCCTCCATTTGCGTGAGGCCCGGCCGACCGGCCGAGCGAACGGGGAGATAAATGGCAGAGACCGCCCGTGGGAGGGAACTAACGTTTGCTCACATATCGGTGAGATTCGCGCGAGCGGAAATCAGGCCGCGTGGACCTAAGCCCGGAGCGCCATCCTGATCGGACCGTCGGTGCGGCCGTGGATGAACTGGTCGAGGTAGGGGTTGTCGGCGGTATCGATATCGGCGACGCGTCCGTTCCAGGCGATCTTGCCGTCGTAGAGCATGGCGATGCGGTCGCCGATCTTCCGGGCCGAGTGCATGTCGTGGGTGATGGTCAGCGCGGTGGCGCCGATCTTGTCGTTGACCGCCATGATCAGGTCGTTGATGACGTCGGCCATGATCGGGTCCAAGCCGGTGGTCGGCTCGTCGAAGAAGATGATCGCCGGATCGGCGGCGATAGCGCGGGCCAGGCCGACGCGCTTTTGCATGCCGAAGGAAAGCTCGGCCGGCGAGAGATCGCAGACGTTCTGGCCCAAACCGACGAGGGCCAACTTGTCGAGCGCCAGCGCGCGGGCTTCGCGCCGCGTCACCTTGTTTTGGGCCAAGAGGCCGAAGGCGACGTTCTCCCACACAGGCAGGCTGTCGAAGAGGGCCGCGCCCTGGAACATCACGCCGATCTGGTCATTGACGCGTTCGCGGCGCTCGGGCGCCATGGTCAGCACGTTCTCGCCGTCGATCTCGATGGTGCCGCGCTCGGGCGTCAAGAGGCCGAGGATGCACTTCAGCGTCACCGATTTGCCGGTGCCCGAACCGCCGATGATGACGACGCTTTCCCCCTCGGCGATATCCAAGTCGACGCCGGCCAGCACGTGCTTCCGGCCGAACGCCTTGTGCACGTCGCGCAACGATATCTTGGGGGAAATCCCAGCGGTCATTTGGCGAAGAAGATTTCGGTCAGGATGTAGTCGAAGCAGAGGATCAGGATCGAGGCCGAGACCACCGCGTTGGTGGTCGCCTGGCCGACGCCCTGGGCGCCGCCCTTGGAATGATAGCCGTGGTAGCAGCCCATCAAGGTGACCAGGAAGCCGAACACGCTGGCCTTCACCAGGCCCGAGATCACGTCGGAGGCCTCGAGGAATTCCCAGGTGTTCTTGAGATAGTTGGCCGGGTTGAAGCCGAGCTTGTAGACGGCGACGAGATAGCCGCCGAAGACGCCGATGATGTCGGCGATGAACACCAATACGGGTAGCATGGTGACGCCGGCGATCAGCCGTGGCGCCACCAGGTACTTCATCGGGTTGGTTGAAAGAGTGGTCAGCGCGTCGATCTGCTCGGTGACGCGCATGGTGCCGATCTCGGCGGCCATGGCCGCACCGATGCGGCCCGCCACCATGAGGCCGGCCAGCACGGGCCCGAGTTCGCGGGTGATCGAGAGCACGACGACGTTGGCGATGGCGCCCTCGGCCGAGAAGCGCGCAAACCCGGTGTAGCTCTGCAAAGCCAGCACCATGCCGGCGAAGACGGCGGTAAGGCCGACCACGGGCAGCGAGTAATAGCCGATCTCGACCATCTGGCGGACGATGATGCGAAAGTACCAAGGTGCGCGCAGGCAGTGCGACGCACCGTCGATGGTGAACAGCGTCAACCGGCCGGCGGTGCCGAGGAACGCCAGGAACACGCGCCCGACGGCGCTCAGGAACCGCAGCGGCCCGATGCCGGCGCTCGGTATCACGCTTTCGCTTGTGGTCTCGGCCATGGGCGGCGCCGGCTCCTTCTCTTGTCGTCGGCCGCCTTATTCTCCGGGGAGATAGCGGCGGTGGTAGCGCGGCCCGAGCGAGGTCAGAATCTCGTAGCCGATGGTGCCCGCGGCCTCGGCAACAGCGTCGAGCGGCACGTTAGGGCCGATCAGCTCCACCCAGGCTCCGGGCCGGCAATTATCGGCCGGGACGGCGCTCGCGTCGAGCATGATCAAATCCATGGTGACACGGCCTAGCACGGGAAGGCGCACCCCATCAATATTGCCGAACCCCTTCGAGGAAAGCGCGCGCGGATATCCGTCCGCGTAGCCGACGCCAACGGTGGCGACGCGCATCGGCTTCTCCGCCTTGAAGGTGGCGCCGTAGCTGACGGTGTCGCCCGGCCTGGCATCGCGGACGGCGAGCACGCGGCCCATCAGCGTCACCGCCTGGCGCATGGGGTTGGTTGTCCACGGTGTCGGGCTGCCGCCGTAGAGCGAGAAGCCGGCGCGCACCACGCCGCCGCGATACTCGGGTCCGAGGAAGATGCCGGCCGAATTGGCGAAACTGGTCTGGCCCATGGGCAGGATTTTCCGCGCCGCCCAAAATGCATCGCGCTGGGCGGCGTTCTGCGGGGTCTTGTCGTCGTCGGCGGAGGCGAAGTGCGACATGACGAAACGCACGTCGAGGCCGACAAGTCTGTCGGGTGCCGCCGCGAGCAGGGCGAGTTCGTCGGGTGCCAGGCCCAGGCGCAGCATGCCGGTGTCGATGTGAATATCGCAGGCGTGGCCATCGCCTTCGGCGCGCCAGCGGTCGATCTCGGCGAGACTGCCCAGCACCGGGATCAGGCGCTGCTGAACATATGTCGCGGTGCCGGGAAGCAGGCCGTTGAGAATATGGATTTCCGCTTCCGGCGGCAGGGTGGCGCGGAGCGCGATGCCTTCCGCCGGATGGGCGACGAAGAAGATGCGGCAGCCCGCCCCCCAAAGCCGAGGCGCTACGCGGGCCGCCCCCAGACCGTAGGCGTCGGCCTTGACCACGGCGGCGGTTTCCGTCGCGGCGCGCGTGCGCAACAACTCGTAGTTGGCGACGATGGCGTCGAGGTCGATGGTCAGAATGGCGCCGGCGAGATCTTCGGGCACGTTCGAGGCGCGCATGGAAATGCTCACATGTAGTCGTCGTGCTGGGTGTCGAGGTCGCCGAAGCGGGTGAACTGGCCGTCGAACATCATCCGCACCGTACCGACCGGGCCGTGGCGCTGCTTGGCGATGATGATCTCGGCGATGTTATGGGCGTGCGACAGGCGCTCCTGCCAGTGGTCGAGGCGCTGGGCGAACTTCTCCGGGCTCTCGTCGGCGCGCTGCTTGGGTTCGGCCTTCTCGAGATAGTATTCGTCGCGGTAGATGAAGGTGACGACGTCGGCGTCCTGCTCGATGGAGCCCGATTCACGAAGGTCGGCGAGCTGCGGACGCTTGTCCTCGCGGCTTTCGACCTGGCGCGACAGCTGCGACAGCGCGATCACCGGCACGTGCAATTCCTTGGCCAGCGTCTTGAGGCCGCGGGTGATTTCGGAGACTTCCTGCACGCGGCCGTCGCTTCGCGAGTTGGCCGAGCCCGAGATCAGCTGCAGGTAATCGATGATGATCAGACCGAGCTTGTGCTGGCGCTTCAAGCGCCGGGCGCGGGTGCGGAGCGCGCTGACGGTGAGTGCCGGCGTGTCGTCGATGAACACCGGCACCTGGTGCAACGCCTGGCTCGCCTGGACGAGGCGGGTGAACTCCTCGTTGGTGAGCTCGCCCTTGCGCATGCGGTCGGACGAGATATTCGACTGCTCGGAGAGAATACGTGCGGCCAGCTGTTCCGCCGACATTTCCAGCGAAAACAGGCCGACGACGGCGCCTTCTTCGCCATGGGTCTCGAGATAGTCCTTAGCGGCGTTGTAGGCGATGTTGGTGGCGAGCGCCGATTTGCCCATGGCCGGGCGGCCGGCGACGATAATCAAGTCGGAGGGATGCAGGCCGCCCAGAAGCTTGTCCAAGTCGCGGAACCCGGTGGAGGTGCCGGCGAGCTTGCCCTCGCGCCGGTGGGCCGCCTCGGCCACCTCGATGGCCTTGAGGATGGTGTCCTTGAACGGCACGAAGCCGCCCTCGTAGGTACCGGCGGTGGCGAGATCATAGAGGCTCTGTTCGGCGACCTCGATCTGGCCCATGGCGGTGTCGTCGACTTCGCCCTTGTAGGCGCGGTTGACGACGTCCTCGCCGAGATTGATCAGTTCGCGCTTGAGATAGAGGTCGTAAATGATGCGCCCGTATTCCTGGGCGTTGATGACGGTGACGGCGGACGCGGTGATCTCGTCGAGGTAGGCCGGGCCGCCGATCTCGCCCAGGCTTTCCTCGTTCTCGAAGTAGCGTTGCAGCGTGATCGAGTCGGCGATCTGTCCACGTTCGATCAGCTTCGCCGCGGCGCCGTAGATGCGGCCGTGCTGGGCGAGCGCGAAATGGCGTTGCTCGAGATAATCGGAGACCATTTCGTAGGCGCGGTTGTTGG
>JAYOXJ010000070.1:0-12821 GCA_038152725.1 Rhodospirillaceae bacterium | reverse complement strand
CCGCCGGTTTGGCCGCGCTGGTGTTGTTCGGGGCCTACACCGAGGACCTCAGCCACTACTTCCCGAACGTCAAGGTGAGCTTCAATCTGCAAGACCCCTACGTGGTCATCGGGTTGTTCATCGGCGGCTTGCTGCCGTACCTGTTCGGTGCCATGGGCATGATGGCCGTTGGCCGTGCCGGTGGCGCGGTGGTGGTCGAAGTGCGCCGCCAGTTCAAGGAAATCGCCGGCATCATGGAAGGCACGGCGAAGCCGGAATATGGCCGCTGTGTCGATATTCTGACCAAGGCGGCGATCAAGGAAATGGTCATTCCGTCGTTGCTGCCGTTGCTGGCTCCGATCGTCATGTACTTCGTCATCAACTTGGTGGCCGGACAGTCGGCGGCGTTCTCTGCCGTCGGCGCCATGTTGCTCGGCACCATCGTGACGGGGCTCTTCGTGGCGCTCTCCATGACCGCCGGCGGCGGTGCGTGGGACAACGCCAAGAAGTACATCGAAGACGGCAACCACGGCGGCAAGGGCTCCGATGCTCACCATGCCGCGGTGACCGGTGACACGGTCGGCGACCCCTACAAGGATACCGCCGGTCCGGCCGTCAACCCGATGATCAAGATCACCAACATCGTCGCCATCCTGCTGCTCGCCTTGCTGGCCTAAAGGAAAGACGCCGACCAACGAACGAAGAAAGCCCCGGTGCCGTGGCGCCGGGGCTTTTTTCTTTAGGCAGCGAGGATCACTGCTCCTTCTTGCTGCCACCCTTGAAGCGACGGAAGTTTCCGAGAATCTGATCGAGTACCGTCAGCTCCTGGCCGAACGTCGGCGTAATCCGCTTAACGTGCGTGACCTCACGGCCGGCATCCAAACCGAGCGAGACGACCTGGGTCATTTTGCCGTTCTTTTCGAACTCGACGACATAAACATGACGCTCAAGGACCTTGGGCGCTAAAAAAGCAATGGTTTCGGTCCGTTCGCTGATGTAGTACCAGGTCTCCTTGCCAAAAACGTTAATGCTCGACGGCGAGCCGATGGCGTCGATGATATCGTCCTTCGATGCCTTGCCCGGCTTCAATTCCGACAATTTCGCCGGATCCGGCAGGTTGCCGCGGGTCACCACGCGGCTCATGTCGCAGGCGCCGAGCGCCAAGCCGATGGACACAAAGACCGCGCCGAGCCCAAGTCGTTTCAGTAGTTTTTGTCTTGCAGTCATCAAGGACATCGCATTATTGAACGGCGCCATGGCGAGGGGCGATTATGCCATGCCTCGTCAGTGCCGCAAGCTGGGGTTTGATGTTCAAGTTCTTTCGCGGGAAATCGGGACATGACGATGCTGTCATGGCGCTGTATTCGGCGGCAGTGGGGCAGGCGCGCGCGCAGGTTTTCTACGAACGGTTCGGGGTCGCCGACACGCCGGACGGACGTTTCGATATGATCATGCTGCACGTCTATTTGTTGCTCAGGCGGCTGAAGGACGAAGGTCGCGCCGGCAAGGTGCAATCCCAGGCGTTGTTCGATCTCATGTTCGACGACATGGATCAGAACCTGCGCGAAATGGGCGTCGGCGATATCGGCGTCTCATACCGGATCAAGGACATGGCAAAGGCGTTCTATGGGCGCATCGCCGCCTACGACAGCGGGCTTGCCGCCGCCGGTGATGACGAACTGGCCGCTGCGCTTCAGCGCAACCTCTATCGCAAGACCGATGCGTCATCGGATGAAATTGCGATGATGGCCTCCTACGTGCGCACCCTGGCGGCGACGTTGGCCGGCCAGGACACCGGTGTCTTGCTGTCGGGCATTGTCGAATTCGCCAAGCCGGTGCTGGGCGGGGAGGCGGAACATGGGTGACAAGCATTCGCCCGCGACTGAAACGGTCGAGAAAGGGCTTTCCCGGGAAGTGGCGTTCGAGGACGTTCCGCCGGAAGGGCTCTGCATCCGGTTGCATGCCGACGTGGACGATCGCAATGCGCTCGCCGAACGGCTCGCGGTTTCTGATATCGAAAATGTCGAAGCGGAATTCGAAATTTCTCGTTTCGACGGCGACGACCATCTGTTCGATGTGAGCGTTCGGGTTCGTGCCGAGTTGACGCAAAAATGCGTCGTTACCTTGGAACCGTTGACGGCGCGGATCGAAAGCGTGGCGGCGCTTCGCTTCACCGATCTTGAGGAAATGATCGAGGAGGACTGGGACCACACAGCCGATGACGAGGACCCGCCGGAGCTCGCCGAAGGCGGCGTGATCGACCTTGGCGATCTCGTGGCCCAGCAATTGGCCCTGGAAATCGATCCCTTCCCGCGTGCAGAAGGTGTGCCTTTCATTGAGGTTTCTTCCGGAGAAATGGCAGAAAGCACAGAAAATCAGCCATTTGCCGCGCTTGCGGCGCTTCGCGACAAACTGAAAGAATGACGTTTCTTCGCTTGCCGTGACGGACGAAGTTCGTTAATAACGGGCCCGCAAGGACGGGATGTCTCCTCCGAGGTACGAAAAATGGCTGTTCCTAAGGCAAAAACGACGAAATCCAAGCGCAACATGCGCCGGGCCCATGACGCGCTCAGCAGCGCGACCTACGAGGAATGCGCCAATTGCGGTGAGCGCAAGCGTCCGCACCACGTCTGCGACAGCTGCGGCCATTACAATGGCCGCGAAGTCACCGACGGCGCGGAAGCCGCATAGCCTCTGTTCAAGAGCCTAGCGCGACCTTATAAAGGTCCCCATGGAATCCGAATTTAATATTGGCTCGGTGGACGGCCGTGGCCGATAACCTCACGCTGTCCATTGACGCCATGGGCGGGGATGCGGCGCCGAAGATGGTCGTTGAAGGCGTAGCCATGGCGTCGAAGCAGATGCCCGAGGTCCGCTTTCTATTGTTCGGCGACGAAAACCAGATCAAGCCGCTGCTCGACAAGTATCCTGCGGCCGCCCGCGTCGCTTCCGTTCGTCATGCCGACGACGTGGTCACGAACGATGACAAGCCGGCGTTCGCCCTGCGCGGCCGGCGCACGTCCAGCATGCGATTGGCCATCAATGCGGTCGCCGACGGCGAGGCCGCCGGTGTGATTTCGGCCGGCAATACCGGCGCACTGATGGCCATGGCCAAGTTCGTGCTCAAGACACTTCCCGGGATCGACCGGCCGGCGATTGCCACCTACTTCCCGACGCGGCGCAGCGAGAGCGTCATGCTCGATCTTGGCGCCAACATCGAATGCGACGCCAACAACCTTGTACAGTTCGCGGTGATGGGCGAGGTGTTCGCGCGAAACGTGCTCGGATTGGAAAAGCCCTCCGTCGGCATCCTGAACGTCGGCGTCGAGGACCTGAAGGGCAACAGCGCGGTCAAGGAAGCGGCGCAGATCCTCCAGACGGCGCATCTGCCGATCAAATTCCACGGATTCGTCGAAGGCGACGACATCGGTGCCGGCACGGTCGACGTGGTGGTCACCGACGGTTTCACCGGCAATGTCGCGCTGAAGACCGCAGAGGGTACGGCCAAGCTGTTCGGCCATGCCCTCAGGCTGGCCCTCAAGTCGTCGCCGCTGGCGATGTTGGGTGCGTTGCTGGCCAAGCCGGCGCTCAACCGGCTCAAGATGCATCTCGACCCGAGGCGCTATAACGGTGCCATGTTTTTGGGTCTCAACGGCATCTGCATCAAAAGCCATGGTGGTACCGACGCCTTTGGCTTCGCCCATGCCATCGAGGTGGCTCGGAACTTGATCGCCAATTCGATCAATGACAGCATCAAGGAAGATTTCCGGCAGGTTCAGGCGGATATGGAAAATCACAATCAGGCGGTTGCCGGTCAATGATGAAAAGGTCCGTCGTTGCCGGCTGTGGGTCTTATCTCCCAGAGCGTATCGTTACCAATGAAGAACTGGCCGACCGGGTTGACACCAGCGATGACTGGATCGTCGCCAGGACCGGCATTCGCCAACGCCATATCGCGGCGGCGGGGGAGTGCACCTCGGACCTGGCATTGGCGGCGGCCGGGCGTGCGCTCGATCACGCCGGCATTCCGGCCTCCGAGATCGATCTGCTGATTCTCGCGACGACCACGCCGGACCAGACTTTTCCCGCCACCGCGACCAAGGTGCAGCACAAGCTCGGCATGACCAACGGCGCCGCCTTCGACCTGCAGGCGGTGTGCTCAGGTTTTGTCTATGGGCTCTCGGTCGCCGACAACTTCATCAAGACCGGCCAGGCGCGCACCGTCATGCTGATCGGTGCGGAGACGTTTTCGCGAATCCTCGACTGGGAAGATCGCGGTACCTGTGTCCTGTTCGGCGACGGTGCCGGTGCTGTGGTGTTGCGCGCCTCCGAAAACGGCGAGGATTACGGTGATGTCGGCGAGGCGCGGCACAACCGTGGGCGCGGCGTTTTGTCGACGCACATTCATTCCGACGGCTCCACCAACGACTTGCTCTACGTGGATGGCGGGCCATCGTCGACCCAGACGGTCGGCCATGTGCGCATGAACGGGCGCGAAGTGTTCCGTCACGCCGTCACCAACCTCGCGGCGATCGTCGAAGAAACGCTGGAAGCCAATGGGCTCGCGTCCTCCGATATCGATTGGCTGGTTCCACATCAGGCGAATAAACGGATTCTCGACGGTACGGCGAAGAAGCTTGGCCTGCCGGCGGAAAAAATAGTCGTGACCGTCGACCATCACGCCAATACGTCGGCGGCGTCGATTCCGCTCGCCCTCGACGAGGCCGTACGCGACGGCCGCATCAAGACCGGTGACCTGGTTTTGGTCGAAGCCATGGGTGGCGGCCTCACCTGGGGGGCCGGTTTGGTGCGTTGGTAATCTTCTTCCGCGCATCCCTTTGATATTGACGCACTTATTGTTGAGAGATAGGTTTTTACGCGAAGTAATACGGGGGCCATGGCATGACCGGTGAAACCATCACTCGCGCACACCTCGGTGAGGCGGTCTATCAGGAGGTCGGACTTTCTCGCAATGAGTCTGCCGACTTGCTGGAGATGGTTCTCGACCTGATGTCAGACGCGCTGGTGCGCGGCGAGTCGGTCAAGATTTCTTCGTTCGGGAGTTTCTCGTCGCGTCAGAAAGGTCAGCGCATCGGGCGCAATCCGAAGACCGGCGAGGAAGTGCCGATCCTGCCGCGCAAGGTGCTGGTGTTCCGGCCCTCGCAGGTTCTCAAATCGCGCGTCAACGAACGCGCGGAAGCCTGATAAAAATCGATCGCCCAGGGGCCCAATAATCGGGAGCCCTAAACAATGGAAATATCTTCTAAGACTAACAAATCGGCCGACGCGTTTCGCACCATCAGCGAGGTGGCGGAGGATCTCAACTTGCCCCAGCACGTGCTGCGGTTCTGGGAAACCAAGTTCAGCAAGTTGCGTCCGCTGAAGCGCGGCGGCGGACGGCGCTACTATCGGCCGGAAGACGTTGCCCTGCTGCGCCACATTCGCGGCCTGCTTTACGACGAGGGCTATACCATCAAAGGCGTCCAGAAACTCCTGCGCCAGGGCGGTCTGGCCAAGGACGAACTGATGCAGCGTCAGGCCGAGGAAGACGCCGCCGAGGCCGAAGTGGCGGATGTCGCGGACGCCCTAGATGCTGGCGCAGTAAGGGTCGCTATCCGCGAACTCGAACAGCTTCGCGACACGCTACGGGATGCCGCCCGCGGCGCCTGATTTCCGCCGTCGCATGTAGTTGATGATCTGGAATTGGGCGCGTATAGTGCGCCCCGCCCGGCGCCCCGGTTATGGCCGTCGGTGTGCGGTCGGGGAGTAGCTCAGCCTGGTAGAGCACTCGGCTGGGGGCCGAGCGGTCGCAGGTTCAAATCCTGTCTCCCCGACCATTCCCCTTACTTTTATTGATTTCAGCGGACGCCGAATTCCTGTGCGATGCGGGTGAGGTAGCTTCCGTATTGCGAATTCGCGAGGCGCTTGGCCAATGCCTTGAAGGCATCCAGGTCGATGAAGCCCATGCGGAGTGCGATCTCCTCCAGACAGCCGATCTTGAGGCCTTGGCGCTGCTCCACTGTCTCGACGAATTGCGCCGCCTGCAGCAACGTCCCGTGCGTACCGGTATCGAGCCAGGCCATGCCGCGGCCGAGCTTCTCTACATGGAGTTCGCCGGCAGCCATGTAGGCGCGATTGATGTCGGTGATCTCGAGTTCGCCGCGCGCCGACGGTTTCACGGCGGCTGCAATATCGCCGACCTTGCCGTCGTAGAAGTAGAGGCCGGTCACCGCCCAGTTGGACTTCGGTTTGGCCGGCTTTTCCTCGATGCTCTTGGCCTGGCCGGATGCATCCATCTCGACGACGCCGAAACGTTCCGGATCGGAAACGCAGTAGGAGAAGATGGTGGCGCCGGTTTCGCGTTTCGCCGCCGCGCGTAGGCTGTCGGGGAAACCGTGGCCGAAGAAGATGTTGTCGCCGAGGACCAGCGCGCAGCGATCGCCGGCGATGAATTCGCGGCCGATGACGAAGGCCTCGGCAAGGCCTCGCGGTTCGGCCTGTTCCGCGTACTCGAACCGCATGCCGAGGTCGCCGCCGTCGCCAAGCAGCGAGCGGAAAGAGGGCAGGGCCTGGGGCGTCGAGATGATCAGGACGTCGCGAATGCCGGCCAGCATCAGCGCCGACAGCGGATAATAGATCATCGGCTTGTCGTAGATCGGCAGCAGCTGTTTGTTGACCGCGTGCGTGACCGGATACAGCCGCGATCCACTGCCGCCGGCGAGAACGATGCCCTTCAACATTCTTCGCTCACCATCCAATGCGATACGACGCGCTGCAGTCCGGCGCGCCAGGTCGGAACCTCGACGCCAAGTTTCCGGGAAATCGAACCGCAATCAAGGACGGAATAGGCGGGCCGTTTTGCCTTCTGGCGGTATTGCGCCGTCGTGGTCGGCACGATCGCCGTCGTGACCGGCCGAAATTGACCCTTCAACCGCGCGATTTCGGTGGCGAACTGATGCCAGTTGGTCGGCTCCAGCCCGCAAAAATGATAGGTGCCGAAGGCGTTCCGTTTCGGCGCACGCTCGGCAGCGGCAATCAGTGCCGTGGCCAGGTCGGCGGCTTCCGTCGGGCAGCCGGTCTGGTCGTCGATGATCTCGAGCCGGTCGCGGTCCTCGAGAAGGCGCAGGATGGTCTTTACGAAGTTGCGCCCGTGGTGTCCGAAAACCCACGACGTCCGCACGATAACGTGGCGGTCGATCTGCTCGCGCACGTGGCTCTCGCCGAGCGCCTTGCTGGCGCCGTAGACGCTCTCCGGGTCGATCTCCGCGGTCTCGAGATAGGGTGTCGAGGCACGGCCGTTGAAGACATAGTCGGTGGACAGATGCACCAGCAGCGCGCCGGCACCTGCCGCAGCTACGGCCACATTCCTGGCGCCGTCCGCGTTGACGGCAAAGGCGGTGTCGCGGTCGTCTTCGGCGGCGTCGACGGCGGTGTAAGCGGTGGCATTGATGACGGTATCGGGCCGGTGCGTCGCGACGGCGCGGGCAACGGATGCCGCGTCGGATATATCGACCTCGCCGTGGGTGAGGCCGATGCGTTCGGTGCCGTCAGGGGCGGGGACGCGCATGAGTTCGCGTCCAACCTGCCCACCGGCCCCGAAAACCAGAATCTTCACCTTCCGAGGCCCTGCCTGCGGCCGTCGTAAACCGTGGCCAGGACCTCGCGCCACCATGCCTCGTGATCGAGATACCACTTGAGCGTCGCCTCCAGGCCGGCGGTGAAGTCGTGGTGCGGCTTCCAGCCGAGCTCAGCGGCAATCTTCGACGTGTCCATGGCATAGCGGAGATCATGACCGGGACGGTCGGTGACGAACGTGATCAGCGTCTCATAGGAGGTGCCGTCGTCACGTGGGTGCAGAGCGTCGAGACAGTTGCAGACCGCCTTGGCGACTTCCAGGTTGGTGCGTTCGCAGTCGCCGCCGACGTTGTAGCTGGCACCGTTTCGGCCGCGTGTCAGGATCGTCCACAACGCCTCGGCATGGTCGTCGACATAGAGCCAATCGCGGACATTCTCACCGGTGCCGTAGATGGGGATCGGTTTGTCGGCCAAAGCGTTGACGAGGATGGTCGGGATCAGTTTTTCCGGGAACTGCCAGGGCCCGTAGTTGTTGGTGCAATTGCTGATGACCACCGGCAGGCCGAAGGTTTCGAACCAGGCGCGGACCAAGTGGTCGGAGCCGGCTTTGGTCGCAGAATAGGGCGAGTTCGGCTGGTAGGGTGAGTCTTCCGTGAATTTTCCGCTGGCACCGAGCGAGCCGAACACCTCGTCGGTCGAGACGTGGTGAAAGCGGAACCGCGCCTTGGCGTCGCCTCCGAGCGTGCCGAAGTATTCGCGCGCAGCCTCCAGCATCGCGTAGGTGCCGACCAGATTGGTTTGGATGAAGCTGCCGGGACCGTCGATGGAGCGATCGACGTGTGATTCGGCGGCGAGATGAATGACGGCGTCCGGACGATGGCGCTGGAAGATCGCCTTGATCGCGGCGCCGTCGGCGATGTCTTGGCGTTCGAACGCGTAGCGCGGATTAGTTTCCGCGCCTTCCAGGGCCCGCGGGTTGGCGGCATAGGTGAGGCAATCGACGTTGACGATTGACGCGTCGCTTTGCGCCAGGACGTGGCGGATAAATGCCGATCCGATGAAGCCCGCGCCGCCGGTAACGAGAATTTTCATGTCGTCGTTTTCGCCCAATTCCTCACCGGCCGGCGTACTCGAAGGCGTTTCCGATCTCCCGCAATGCCGGCAGCCTGCGGTCCTTTTCGGAAAGGATGGCGTTGGCGGAATCACCGATGGCAGACAGCGGCCAATCGATGGCGATATCCGGGTCGAGCCAGTGAATGCCGCGATCGTGTTCCGGCGCGTAGAAGTCGGAGACCTTGTATAGGATTTCCGTGTCCGGCGCCAAGGTCATGAAGCCATGCGCGAAACCCTTCGGCACGAAAATCCAGGTTCCGTCGTCGGCTGTCAGTTCCACCGCCACATACTTGCCGAAATAGGGAGAGCCGGCGCGGATGTCGACGGCGACATCGAGGATGCGGCCTTTGAGCACGCGGACCAGCTTGTCCTGGGCCTTCGGCGGCAATTGGTAGTGTAGCCCGCGGATCACGCCTACGTCCTGCGATAGGCTTTGGTTGTCCTGGACGAACTCGATATCGATCCCCAGGCCGGCCATGGTCCGGCGGTTGTAAGTCTCCATGAAGAAGCCGCGCCCGTCATCGAACTTCTTCGGGGTCAGCAGCAAAACATCGGGAATGGCAAGGGGCCGCGAGTCCATTGGTTTCTTTACCCTGGCGAACAATCGGCATTTCGCCTAAACATTGTCGGCCGGTTTTTCAATAATCGATTATTGGCCGACCGCTTGTACAGTTCAACCGCGGAACCGGAAAGCATGACCAACGCGGACATTCCAGACGCCGACGGCGTCCGCTGGCCGGACGTGAGCGCGGTCATCGTCACCTACAATTCCGCCCATGCCCTGGCCGATTGCGTGGCACGGATAAGCGGCGTGGCGGAAGTCATCGTCGTCGACAACGCCAGTTCCGACGGCACCGCGGCTGCCGCCCGCAAGCTGGGCAACACCGTCCGCGTGATCGAAAACGAACGAAACCTGGGTTTCGGTTGCGCCAACAACGTCGGGTTCGGCGCGGCGCGCACTCCCTACGTGTTGATGCTCAACCCCGATGCGTGGATTGCAGCGGACGCCGTCGATGCCTTGGTCGCCTGCGTTAGGAGCGATCCGTCGGTCGGCATCGCGGCACCGGTGCTGCGGAACGACCAGGGGCGGCGTGAATTGCCCGTAATGGGCCCGCTGGAGATCCAGCACACGCATCTCGGCGTCGACCCGAGCGGGCCGTTCTGTACCTGGTTTATCACCGGAGCGGCCTGGATGTGCCGCACCGAGGCTTGGCGGGAGATCGGCGGTTTCGACGAGAACATCTTTCTCTACAACGAAGACACCGATTTCTGCCTGCGCCTGGCAAAGCAGGGTTACGCGTTGGTCATCCTGCCGGAGGCGGCGGCTGTCCATGGCGGCGGCATGTCGTCGCCGCCTAGCAAGGAAGTGCGCTACCTGAAGGACTGGCACCAGACCTGGAGCCACCTCTACATCAACGGAAAATATGGCCATGCCGCCGAAGCGCGCGCCGAAGCCCGGCGGATCGTCGTCAATCGGGTTGCAAAGGCGCTGCTCTACGTATTTTTATTGCGGCCCAGCCGGGTTGCCGGCAACTGGGCCAAGGCATCCGCCGCCTGGACCTATCTTAACCGAAAGCCGATCCGATGACCTTACCGCAACCCGACAGTCTGCAGGCACGCATCGAGAGCTATCGTTGTGACGCGTCGGGGAACGATGCCGTGTTCGACGCGCTCGCGGCGGCGACCGACGAGATCGCCTACTTGAAGGCGCACCGGGATTTCGTCGAGCAGAACGACTGGGGCATGGGCGAGCGGGCGTTTCCGTACATGTGGCTGCTAGTGCTGAAGGATTGTGCCGAGCGCTTCGGCAAAGTCCGGCTGCTGGAAATCGGCGTGTTCAAGGGGCAGACCTTGTCGCTCTGGGGCATGATCGGCCGCGAGGAGGGGATCGACGTCGAGATTTCCTGCATCTCGCCGTTCGCGGGCAACCAGCCGAAGCTCCGCTGGGTGCGCAGCTTCAAGAAGCGTTTCTCGAAGCAGTATCAGGCCCAGAAGGCGGCCGGCAGCCTCTACTACGATGACGACTTTCTCAATGCCACGCGCGACATCTTCGAACGCTTCGCCGGCGACTATGGTGAGGTCAACGTGATGCGCGGACTATCGACCGACCGCCGCATTCTGAAGCAGGCTGCCCGGCAGAATTACGAAGTGGTCTATATCGACGGTGACCACAGTTTCGAGTCGGTCAAATCCGATATCGCCTGGTATGCGCCGCTGGTCGTGCCCGGCGGATATCTGGTCATGGACGACGCCAGTCATTTCCTGCCGACGGAGAAATACCGCGACCGGCAAGGGTACAGCGGATATGAGAGCGTCGGCCGCGCCTGCGAGACGATCGAGCCCTTGGGCTTCGCGAACGTGCTCAACATCGGCCACAACCGCATCTATCGCAAGGAAGTCTAAGAGGCGTCGCCGGGCACGGCGTTCTCCCACCATCGGCGCCAATCGACGTATGGTGAAATCGAGTCGAATTGCTGAAGGTGCACGCTGAGGCTCGTCAATGGGGCTAGGCACGGCACTTCCGCGTAGATATTTTCGATCGTCGTTGCCTCGGTGATGGCCGGGTCGGTGCCGTATCGCTCGAGCGCGATGTAGTTGTCCCAGTAGCGATCCAGAAGCGACCGAGTGGTGACGAAGGTGAAGGTCGTGTTGTGAACCGTGCGCCAATGGCGGCCGTTGCCGAGCAAAATCAACGCCGGCTCGACGTGCCGGTAGCGGTCCGGGTAATCGCAGGGGAAAAGGATGATATCCTTCTCGCCGAGCGTCGAGGCAAGCCGGCCATAGCTCAGGATCATTTCCGCAACCGCGCATTCGTCATGCAGGTAGTCGTCCTCGACGAAATAGACTACATCGCTGCAATTGACGCGGGCGTGGCGCAGCACGGCGCCTTCCGATGGGCCGTTGCCGGTGACGTCGAGCGCGATGAAGGCGGTCGGGCAATTGGCATGCGCCAGCAGGCGGGTAATCGTTTCGACGCATTCCGGACTTGAGTGGTCGTCAATGACGGTCAGCGATATCCGCGTCTCCGGCACTAATGGGATTGCGGCGTTGATGGCGCGGATCAGGCTGTTCAAGCACCTGGCGATCACTTCGCTCTTGGGCGCATCGACGACCCGCTTGCGGTTGCCCTGGCCATGGATTTCGACCCGCGCACACGAGCGTAGGATAATGTCGAACGCCTTCACGGGCCGAGGCAACACCGGCTCGAACGCATCGAAACCGCCACCACGGCCGAGGCCGCTCTTGGCTTCGGGGTGGATGGTGGTCTTCTGCAGGCGGAGGAGGTCGTAGCCCATCACATTGGCCAGTTTCCGGAGCATCCTGGTGATCGGCTTGGCCATTACGCGCCCTTCCTGCCGCCGGGAGCCGGCCTCATCGCCGCTTCCCAATCGACGGCGGACTTGATGATGGCCGGCAAGTCGTCGAAGCGTGGCCGCCAGCCGAGGCGCTTGTGAATCTCGGATGCATCGGCGACGAGCGTCGGAACGTCACCGGCGCGCCTTGGGCCGTCGATGATGTGCAGCTTGCGGCCGGCGATCGCTTCGACGGCGTTCAGGACCTCCCGCACGGAGAAACCCCGGCCATATCCGCAATTCAGCACCAGATTCTCGGGACTCTCGGTCAAATGGTGGAGCGCCAGCAAATGCGCCTCGGCAAGGTCGCTGACGTGGACGTAATCGCGCACGCAGGTGCCGTCGGGCGTGTCGTAATCTGTGCCGAAGATGGAAATGCTATCCCGCCGGCCGGCAACCAACTGACTGGCGTTGCGGATCAGGTGCGTGCTTTGCGGTCCGGACTGGCCGCTCCGCCCCTGCGGGTCGGCGCCGGCAACGTTGAAATACCGCAACACGCAGTAGCGCATGTCGGAGACACGGGCGACGTCCCGCAGTATCCATTCGGTCATCAGTTTGGAGGAGCCATACGGATTGACCGGCGCGGTCGGCGCGCTTTCCGGTATCGGGGTGATGTTGGGATCGCCGTAGACAACGGCGGTCGAGGAAAAGATAAAGGACGCGACCCCGGCCTTCACGCAGCTCTCGATCAACGTGCGGCTGGCGGCGGTGTTGTTGCGGAAATACTTGAGCGGGTTTTCGACCGATTCCGAGACCACGATGGAACCTGCGAAATGCATCACCGCGCCACAGCCGTGGTCG
>JAYOXJ010000069.1:0-12899 GCA_038152725.1 Rhodospirillaceae bacterium | reverse complement strand
GGCCAAGGCCGCCGCCAAGGACATGAAGGGCCGCACGGCCGATGACCTCACTTGGAACACGCCCGAAGGCATCGCCATCAAACCGCTCTACACGGCCGCCGACCTCGAGGCGCTGGAGCATCTGAACACGCTACCGGGCTTCGAGCCTTTCGTGCGTGGGCCGCGCGCCACCATGTACGCGAACCGGCCGTGGACGATCCGCCAGTACGCCGGTTTCTCGACCGCCGAAGCCTCCAACAAGTTCTACCGCGACAACCTCGCCGCCGGTCAGAAGGGCCTATCGGTCGCCTTCGACCTGGCCACCCACCGCGGCTACGATTCCGACCACCCGCGCGTCGTCGGCGATGTCGGCAAGGCCGGCGTCGCCATCGACTCGGTCGAGGACATGAAGATCCTGTTCGACGGCATCCCGTTGGAAGAGATGTCCGTCTCGATGACCATGAACGGCGCCGTGCTGCCGGTACTGGCCGGTTACATCGTCGCCGCCGAGGAACAGGGTGTGCCGGCGGAGAAGCTTTCCGGCACCATCCAGAACGACATCCTCAAGGAGTTCATGGTCCGCAACACCTATATCTACCCGCCCGAGCCTTCCATGCGGGTGGTCGCCGACATCATCGAGTACACGGCCAAGAACATGCCGCGCTTCAACTCGATCTCGATTTCCGGCTACCACATGCAGGAAGCCGGCGCGACCGCGGTGCAGGAACTCGCCTTCACGCTCGCCGACGGGCTCGAATACGTGCGCGCCGCGCTGGCCAAGGGGTTGAGCGTCGATTCCTTCGCGCCGCGCCTGTCGTTCTTCTTCGCCATCGGCATGAACTTCTTCATGGAAGTTGCCAAGCTGCGCGCCGCGCGGCTGCTCTGGTGCCAGTTGATGCAGCAGTTCGAGCCCAAGGACGAACGTTCCTTGATGCTGCGCACGCATTGCCAGACGTCCGGCGTGTCACTCACCGCCGACGATCCCTACAACAACGTCGTGCGCACCACCATCGAATGCATGGCTGCGGTGCTCGGCGGCACGCAGTCGCTGCATACCAATGCACTCGACGAGGCGATCGCGCTGCCCACCCCCTTCTCGGCCCGCATCGCGCGCAACACGCAGTTGATCGTCGCCGAGGAGACCGGTATCCCCCATGTCATCGATCCGCTCGGCGGCAGCTATTACGTCGAGAGCCTGACCGCGTCGATCGCAGCGGAGGCCATGAAGCTGATCGAAGAGGTCGAGGAGATGGGCGGCATGACCAAGGCGGTCAGCGCCGGCATGCCCAAGCAGCGCATCGAGGAAGCGGCGGCGCGCAAGCAGGCACGCATCGACCGCGGCGAGGAAGTTGTGGTCGGCGTCAACAAATACCGCCCCGAGAAAAAGGACCAGATCGACATCCTCGAGATCGACAACGCCGAGGTCCGCAATCAGCAGATCAAGCGGCTCGAGAAGATCCGCGCGACGCGCGACGAGGCCGCCTGCCAGAAGGCGCTCGACGCGCTGACCAAGGCGGCCGAGAGCGGCGAAGGCAACCTGCTCGACCTCGCCGTCACCGCCACCCGCGCGCGCGCCACGGTCGGCGAAATCTCCGATGCGCTGGAACGCGTCTATACACGCTACCGCGCGCAGATCCGCTCCATCTCCGGCGTCTACGGCCAGGCCTACGAAGGCGACGAGGGCTTCATCCGCATCCGCAAGGAAGTCGCCACCTTCGCCGAGACCGAAGGCCGCCGGCCGCGTATGCTGGTGGTCAAAATGGGCCAGGACGGCCATGACCGAGGCGCCAAGGTGATCGCGACCGCCTTCGCCGATATCGGTTTCGACGTCGATGTCGGCGCGCTGTTCCAGACGCCCGAGGAAGCCGCGCGCGAAGCGATCGAGAACGACGTCCACGTCATCGGCGTCTCGTCGCAGGCGGCCGGCCACAAGACTCTGGTACCGACGCTGATCGACGAGTTGAAGAAGCAAGGCGCCGGCGACATCCTGGTCGTCTGTGGCGGCGTCATTCCGGCGCAAGACTACGATTTCCTGTTCTCGAAGGGCGTCTCCGCCGTCTACGGGCCGGGCACCAACATCCCGACCGCAGCGTCGGAAATCATGGAAATCCTGCGCTCACGCAAGATGGCCGCCGAATAGGCGATCCGAAACGCCAAAAGAACCGGGGCGACCCCTTTGCTGGGACCGCCCCGAAGTTTTCCGGGAGCGAGCTATCCGGCTCTGGCCTGGGCGACACCCTCGCCGCCGAACGGTGCGGCGACGGCGATGGAATACGAATTCGAGCCGCTGTTGTTGTAGCTAGTCGACGACGTCACGACCTTGAAGCCACCTGCCATCGGCAACGCGTGCGTGCCCCAAGTGACGGCGTTGCCGTTGATGGTGAAGGTTTCGGCGGTGTCCGGCGTGTAGCCAAGCCAAACGTACGGGCCGTCGACATTGGCGTTGCCGAGAAAGGACCCGCTCAAGGGGGTCACGTTCGCGGCCGGCGCCGGCGCCGCATAACTCAGGGTACTGATGCCGACGTGGTCGGCTTCCGGCGTGGTGTCGAATGCCCGGTCACCGAAGTTGAAGGTACCCTTCCAGGTCCGGTTGGCCGAGTTGGACTGCACCTGCGGACAGACGACATAGGGCTCGTCATTGAACGCGAGGCCGCTGTCGTTGGCCACCATCCCGCCGTCCAGCTTGGCGATGATGCCCGTTGCGCCGATCGTGCTCATGTCGATATCGAGCGACAACACCTCGCCGACGCCCCAGGCGTCGGCGGCCGCGATTGATGTCAACGTGGTACCGTTGAAAGCGGTGTTGGAACCGATGCTGCGCGACGGGTTCCAAGTCGCGATGTAATAAGCCTTCGCGCCCGATGCGTTGATGTCGCTCGCGCCGGTCAGTGTCGAAACCGGAATCAGCCACACCCCCGACCAGGTGATGGCATCGCTGCCCCAGGCGTCCGTCACCCATTCAAAGTGGTACTTGCTGCCGGGCTCCATTACCGCGGTCGTGATGCAAAGCGGATTGGTCCCGCCCTGGTCGAAAAACGCCAATGCTCCTGCCAATGCGCGCGCCGCTCCAGCGCCTCGGCATGGCGGCGTAGCACGTCCTTCGCTTCCAATCCGGACATGGTCATTCTCCTAACAGGTTCTTGCGCGGCTGCACCGACGCGGCGCCGGCCGACGCCAGGAATCCTCGTTCCGACGTGACCACCGTGCCGGCACGGCCACGGCGGCGGCGCTCGATCATCTCCAACCGGCGCTTCCGCGCCTCCTCCTCCGGGTCGGGCGCGGTCGGCAACGGCGGCGGCGCCGGCGGCAGTTTGGGCGTGGACAAAAATCCACCCATGGCGGGACTCCTTTCTCGGCTGGAATGGTGGGATGGCATAGGGCGGGCACGAAAAAGCCGGCATCCTTGGATGCCGGCGATGTGTGGACGCACCTGTCCCTTCACAAGAAGGACGTATACAGCGGCTTTTTCAAAATGTCAAGAAAAAATTCGTATTTTTTTGAATTAAATCGTATTTTAGTTTGTTAGGTGGCCGAAAAGCTGCCATGGCGTCAGTACCCGGGGCGCGTGAATGCCGATCAACCGCTTCACGGCCTCGACGCAGGTAAACGGGCGGATCGGTGCCAGTCGCATCGGCGCAGCGCGCCTTCTGCAACAGACCACGGTCGTCTCGGCGGTCTGCAGGCCTTCCAGCATGCGGCGTAGCGACATCGGCCCCAGGTATTCGATTCGCGTCTGGTGCGACGCCGGATCGACCAGCAGCCAGCCGCCGGCGCTCTCGAGCACCGCATAGCAATGGCGAAAGCCGGGCTTGAGCACCCGGAGCCAGCGCAGGTCCGTCGCGCCCGAAAACACGATAAGAATCCGTCCTTGCGGGCCGCCCTCTGCCGACACCTCCGGCTCCGGGATCGTCATCATTCGACGATGCCCTTTCCGCGCAGTCCCGTGGTCAGGGCATCGAGGGCCTCTTCCCACAGACGCGACGGCATCACCTCGTCCGGCTGGTGCGGGTCGGGCGGTCGGTCGAGCACCCCGAAACGAAGCAACACACTGAAATGGGCGGCCCGGATGCGACCGCGATCGACCAGATGGCGGGCGCAACGATAGATGCCGTCGGGCTCACACGGGCGCACCGCATCGGCAAGCCCGCGCTCGAAACGTGCACCGTCCCAACGCGCTTTCTGGCTGTGCATGAACCAGAACCAGGCGGTGGCGGCATCAGGGAATGGCGTCTCTTCGAGGATTGCAAGGCGGGCAGGAACGAAACGCTCTCTGGACATATCGACGACCCCCGGATTCATGCGGTTTGACCAAAAGTGGTTTTATGGATTTCGATTGGTTATATGCTGCGAAATAACTGAATGTCAACCTAACTAAAGTATATTATCCTACTGACTTAATGCCATAACTCTCGGATAATAGTCCCATGCTTACCCATGGCGACGTCTGGCGCGCGATCGACCGGTTGGCCCGGGAACATGGGCTTTCGGCTTCCGGGTTGGCGCGCCGCGCCGGCCTCGACCCGACCACCTTCAACAAAAGCAAACGCGTCACCCGCGAGGGCAAGAACCGCTGGCCGAGCACCGAGAGTGTCGCCAAGGTTTTGGCCGCGACCGGCGCGACTATGAACGAGTTCGTCTCCTATATCGGTGACGGCGCCGGTGCGGGCGTCTACCGCAACATTCCGCTGATCGGTTTCGCGCAGGCCGGCTCGGCCGGCTATTTTGACGACGCCGGCTATCCGACCGGCGGCAGCTGGGACGAGATTCCGTTCCCCGGCTTCTCCGACTCGCACGCCTATGCGCTGGAGATTTCCGGCGACAGCATGGCGCCGGTGTTCCGTGACGGCGATACCGTCATCGTCTCGCCGGAGGCCAACATCCGCCGCGGCGATCGTGTCATCGTCAAGACCAAGGCCGGCGAGATTCTGGCCAAGGTGCTGCTGCGCCAGACCGCCAACCGGATCGAGTTGCAGTCGCTCAATCCGCTGCATGAGGATCGCGTGCTGACGGTCGAGGAGATCGAGTGGCTGGCACGTATCATCTGGGCCAGCCAGTAATCCGCCAATCTCCCGTTTCGAGCGGGATGTCCGTGAGGACCTCGACGCCATGGCAAAAGCGCCCGCCGGAGACGCCATCACTTTCGCCGAAGGCCAGTGGCACGACGGCAGCCCGGCGCTGATCCGTCCGCGCGACCATGGCTTCTGGTTGGCATCCGCCGTGTTCGACGGGGCGCGCTCGATCGCCGGCAAGGCCCCCGATCTCGACCACCATTGCGCGCGGTTGCTCCAATCTGCCGAACTGATGGGCTTGGTCTCGCCCCTCGCCGCCGATGAGATCGTCAAGCTGGTGCGCGACGGCATCGCCAAGTTCCCGGGCGACGCGGCGCTCTACATCTGCCCGCTCTTGTATCCCTCCGGCGGCTTCATCGTGCCCGATCCGGCATCGACCCAGTTCGTGCTGCACATCGGCGAATCGCCGCTGCCCGATCCGAGCGGATTCTCCGCCTGCATCACCCGCTTCCACCGTCCCCTGCCCGATTCGGCGCCGACCGGCGCCAAGGCGTCGTGCCTATACCCGAACGTGGCGCGCGGCGTGGCTGAAGCGAACGGCAAGGGCTTCGACGTCGGCGTCACCCTCGATCCGTCAGGCGCCGTTGCCGAATTCTCCTACGCCAACCTGTTCATGGGGCAAGACGGCGCCATCCATACGCCGGCGATCAACGGAACGTTCCTCAACGGCATCACCCGCCAGCGCGTCATCGCATTGCTGAAAGGCGACGGCGTCGAGGTCGTCGAGCGCAGCATCAAGCCGGAAGAGCTTGCCGGCGCGGACGAGCTGTTCGCCACCGGCAACTACGCCAAGGTGATGCCCTGCACCCGCTTCGAGATGCGCGAATTGCAGCCGGGGCCGATCTACCGCCGCGCGCGCGAACTCTACTTCCAATTCGCAGAAAGCTGCTGAGCGGCCGCTCAGGCGGAGAGGTCCTCGCCCTTCAGCACACGACCGATCAACTCGATCGTTTCCTCGATACCGTAGAGCTGGATGAAGGAGCCCATGCGCGGCCCCTGCGGCTGGCCGAGCAGCACTTCGTAAAGGCAGCCGAACCAGTCCTTCAGGTTCTCGAAGCCGTGGCGCTTGCCGACCTCGTAGACCTCGGTCTGGATCGCCTCGGCCTCCGAGCCGGCCGGCATTCCCTTCAGCACCTCGGCCAGTTCCGTCAGCGCGGCGCGCTCGCGATCGTCGGGCGCGCGGTACTTCTTGGCCGGCTTGATGAAGTCCCGGTAGTAGTTGATGGCATAGGAGGCGAGCCGGTCGAGCACCGGCGCGGTGGCCGGCGAGGCGTCCGGGCGGTAGCGCGAGATGAAGTGCCAGAGCACGGCCGGGTCTTCCGTGTGGCAGACGCTGGCGAGGTTGAGCAGGATATTGTAGCTCAGATGCGCGTCTTCGGCCGGCGGCGGGCCGCGGTGGATGTGCCAGGCCGGGTTCTCGATCTGGCGTTCTGGCTCCTGGGTCGGATAAGCGGCCAGGTGCTGCAGGTAATCGTCGACCTGGCGCGGGATAACGTCGAAATAGAGCCGCTTCGCCGCCTTCGGTTTCTGGAACATGAACTGCGCCAGGCTTTCCGGCGGCGCGTAGCGCAGCCACTCCTCGACCGATAAGCCATTGCCGATCGATTTCGAGATCTTCTCGCCCTTCTCGTCCAGGAACAGCTCGTAGGTGAAGCCGACCGGCGGATTGCCGCCGAGGATGCGGCAGATGCGCCCAGACAGCCGCACCGAATCGATCAGGTCCTTGCCCGACATCTCGTAGTCGACGTCGAGCGCCGTCCAGCGCATCGCCCAGTCGGCCTTCCACTGCAGCTTGCACGCACCACCCGTCACCGACGTCTCGACGCGTTTGCCGTCGGCGCGCTCGTAGACGACAGTGCCGGCGTCCAGGTTCCGTTCCACCATCGGCACCTGCAAAACCAGGCCGGTTTCGGGACAGACGGGCAGGAACGGGCTGTAGGTGGCGCGGCGCTCGGGCCCGAGCGTCGGCAGGATCACGTCCATGACCGCGTCGTAGTGCGCCAGCACCTTCAAGAGTGCGGCGTCGAAGCGCCCGGATTTGTAGCACTCGGTCGCCGAGACGAATTCGTATCTGAAGCCGAACTCGTCCAAGAAGGCGCGAAGCCGTGCGTTGTTGTGCGCGCCGAAACTGTCGTGCGTGCCGAACGGGTCCGGGATCGCGGTCAGCGGCTTGCCGAGATGCGCCGCCACCATCTCCTTGTTGGGGATGTTGTCGGGCACCTTGCGGAGCCCGTCCATGTCGTCCGAGAAGGCGAAGAGGCGCGTCGGCACGTCGGACAGCTGTTCGAAGGCATGGCGCACCATCAGCGTGCGCGCGACCTCGCCGAAGGTGCCGATGTGCGGCAGGCCGCTCGGTCCGTAGCCGGTCTGGAACAGCACGTAACCCTTTTCGGGCACGCCTCCCTTGCCGACGCGGTCCAGCAACTGGCGCGCCTCCTCGAAGGGCCAGGCCTTGGCGTGTTCGGCAAGGGCGCGGATATCGGTCATGGTCGGACGTTCCCGGTCGGTCTCGCGGTCAGCGCCGCGAACCTAGGGGGCAAGGCGCCCGAGGTCAATGGCGGGGAAAGCGCCTACTGCGTCTTGCAGGTCTTGATGCCGAACGGCAGATACGCCGGGCACCAGCCGATTAGCGCGGTCAGGAGCGGCACTACGCCGATCCAGCCCCAGACGTTGTAGCCGGTGCCGGACGCGACAATACCCAGCGCGTACAGGATCAAAGCGATGCCGGCAATGGCGCGGACGATGCGGTCGAGGCCGCCCATATTCTTGGTCATGACAATCCCCCATCAATGCGGGTTGAAGATGAGGCAATGGTAATACGCGGGCGGGGCGGCGTCGGTGACTAGGTCACATTTGAGGAGATTCAGCTGATGCGCCCGCCGCAGCGCTTCCAGTCCTCGGTCTCGGCCGGGCGCGAAGACGTGTTCAACTGCACCAGGTCCTCGTTCATCAGCACCATGGAGACGGTGGCGCCGGCGTCGGCCTCGCCGGCGGGAACGACGTAGCGGAAACCGTGGCGGTCGTAGGTGCCGCTCAGCGACTTGCCGCCCGGCGTGAGAATCCGCGGGCCCTCGATGAAGAACTGCTTGGCGCCGCGGCACCAGTAACCGTCGATGCGGTCGGCCAGGGCCTGGCCGGGTATGAGCGCGGCGGCGGCAAGGCCGAGGGCCAGAACCATTGCGGTTTTGCGAAGTGGCAGGATCATGGAAACGCCCGTGGGAACGCGCGCACATTTGACCACGCCGGGCGGCGTTGCGGCAAGCGCCGCGAAACGGCGCTAGAGGGCGCCCGAGCCGATCCCGCTCTGCAGGCGGCGGATCTCGGATTGGACCTCGAACAGCAGCTGCGAAGTGCGCTCGTGCAGCTTGATCAAGCGCTCGACCTTGGAAGCGAGGTCCGCGGTCTCGTCGAGATCGACCTCGAACCCGGCCTCGGCGACCTCGCCGCCCAGGAGCCAAAGCGGCGGCACGTCGAGCACGCCGGCCAGCATGAACAGCTTATTAGCGCGCGGCTCGGAGCGGTCGCGCTCCCAGTTCTCCAGCGTTTTGACGAGAACACCGGCGCGGCGCGCCAGTTGGGCGACGCTCAGGCCCTTGGCGTCCCTCGCCATCTGAATGCGGCCGCCCAAGGTATGGTCGGCCGCGGACGATGGACTGCCACCGCCCGACTTCTCGGTTGTCTTCGCCATCTTCGAATTTCTCCGGTTTCGCTTGCGCTGGCGGCAACGGAGGGCCGCGGGTGAAGGGTCAGTATAACGACGCGCCCCCGCATGGCAAATCGGCGCCGGTGGATAAGGCCAACAGGCAGGATCAGGCCGCGCTTATTTCCAGATCGGCTTGCCGGACCCGGGGAGACCCAAGGCGGCCCATTTCCGCGTCACCTCGTCGATGACGTCGTCACTCATGCGGATCGGCGTGCCCCATTCGCGCGTGGTCTCGGGCGGAAGCTTGGTGGTGGCGTCGATGCCCATTTTCGAGCCCAGCCCCGATTGCGGCGCGGCGAAGTCGAGATAGTCGATCGGCGTGTTCTCGATCATGGTCACGTCGCGCGCCGGATCGACCTGGGTGGAGACGGCCCAGATCACGTCCTTCCAGTCGCGCGCGTTCAGCCCCGCGTCCACGACGATGACGAACTTGGTGTACATGAACTGGCGCAGATACGACCACACCGCCATCATCACGCGCTTGGCGTGGCCGGGATAGGCCTTCTTCATGGAGACCACGGCGACGCGATACGAGCAGGCCTCCGGCGGCAGCCAGAAATCGGTGATCTCGGGGAACTGCTGGATCAACAGCGGCACGAAGACGTCGTTCAAGGCCTCGCCCAGGACCGAAGGCTCGTCGGGCGGCCGGCCGGTGAAGGTCGAGAGATAGATCGGGTCACGGCGCATGGTGACGGCCGTCGCCGTGAATACCGGGAACGGCTCGACCGCGTTGTAGTAGCCGGTGTGGTCGCCGTAAGGGCCCTCGTCGCCATAGTCGTCCAGCGACACATACCCCTCGATGACGATTTCCGCGGTGGCCGGCACCTTCAAGGGAACCGTGCGGCAGTCGACCAGATCGACCTTCTCGCCCCTGAGCAATCCGGCGAACTGGTACTCCGAAAGCGTGTCCGGCACCGGCGTCACGGCGGCCAGGATGGTGCCCGGATCGGCGCCGAGCACCACGGCGGCAGGCAAGGGCTCGCGCTTCTGTTCCTTCCAGCGCGCATGATGCTGGGCGCCACCACGATGCTTGAGCCAGCGCATCAGCGTGGTGTTCCGCCCCGTCACCTGCATGCGGTAGATGCCGAGATTGAAGCCGTCGCGCTTGTCGGAATCCCGGCCCTTCGGTTTCGGGCCCTGCGTCACCACAAGGGGCCAGGTGATCAGGGGTGCGGGCTCGCCCGGCCAGCAGGTCTGGATCGGCAATTGCGCCAGGTCGATGTCGTCGCCCTCGATGACCACTTCCTGGCAGGGCGCCGAATTGACGGTGCGCGGCTTCATGGTCATTGCGGTCTTGACCAAGGGCAGCATCTCGAGCGCGTCGCGCCAGCCGCCGGGCGGTTCGGGCTGGCGCAGCCTGGCCAGCGTCTCGCCGATTTCACGCAGTTCGCCGGGTTCGCGGTTCATGCCCCAGGCGACGCGTTCGACGGTGCCGAACAGATTGACCAGCACCGGCATGTCGGACTTCGCACCGTCGGCGCGCACCACGTTCTCGAACAGCACCGCCGGCCCGCCCTCGGCCAACAAGCGCGTCTGGATTTCGGTCATCTCCAGCACGGTGGAGACGGGCTCGCTGACGCGCACCAGGCGCCCGGCCGGTTCCAGCTTGCCGAAGATGAAGTCGCGGAGCGACGAAAATGCCATGGCCGGTCCCGTTCGATGCAGCGGAAATCCCCGAATTCGCGCCATTGCAGCCAAGCCCCGCCGGGCGGTCAAGGCGCAATTCACCGATGGCCCCAGCGGGCGCCTCTCACCCTCGATGTCATTAACCTCTGTTCGAGCGGGATTTGAATCCATATATCCGTTCGAAATATTGATACTTGTCCGGGCCGGCCCTGCCGGCGGGCGCGGACAAGGCAGGGTGGAAAACGGTTACCAAGAAGACATGAGCGACAAGGGCGCCAACCAATTCCAAAGGCTGATCGAGGTCGGCATCGCGCTATCGGCGGAACGGGACACGAACCGCCTGATGGAGCGCATCCTGCTGGAAGCCAAGGATATCTGTAACGCCGACGGCGGTACCCTCTATCTGCGGACGGAGGACGACACGCTGAAATTCGAGATCATGCGGACCGATTCGCTCAACATCGCGCTCGGCGGCACCACCGGCAAGGAGATCACCTTCCGCCGCTCCGCATGTACGATCCCGAGACCGGCGAGGAGAACCGCAAGAACGTCGCCTCCTGGGCGGCGCTTTCGGGCGCCTCGGTCAACATCCCCGACGCCTACGAGGCCAAGGACTTCGACTTCTTCGGCACCAAGAAATTCGACGAGGGCATGGGCTACCGCTCGAAGTCGTTCCTTACCGTGCCGCTGAAGAACAGCCAGGACGAGATCATCGGCGTGCTGCAGCTCCTCAACGCCAAGGACGAGGCGACCGGCGAGACCATCGCCTTCGGCTCCGACATCCAGCCGCTGGTCGAGGCGCTCGCCTCCCAGGCCGCAGTGTCGCTCGACAACCAGCAGCTCATGGAAGCGCAGAAGAAACTCTTGGACAGCTTCATCGAGCTGATCGCGTCCGCCATCGACGCCAAGTCGCCCTATACCGGCGGCCACTGCCAGCGCGTGCCGGAACTGACCAAGATGCTGGCCAAGGCCGCCTGCGACAGCAACGAAGGCCTCTACAAGGATTTCGACCTCACCGACGACCAGTGGTACGAACTGCACATCTCGGCTTGGTTGCACGACTGCGGCAAGGTGACGACGCCGGAATACGTGGTCGACAAGTCGACCAAGCTGGAAACCATCTACGACCGCATTCACGAAATCCGCATGCGCTTCGAGGTGGTCAAGCGCGACGCCACCATCACCTATCTGAAGGCGATCATCGACGGCGGCGACCCGGACAAGCTCCGCACCGAGTTGGAAGAGCGCCTGGCCAAGCTCGACGACGACTTCGCCTTCATCGCCGAGAGCAACCTGGGCGGCGAGTTCATGGCGCCGGAACGTGTCGAACGGGTCAAGGAGATCGCCGAGATCCAGTGGGCGCGCACGACCGGCTCGGCGTCTCGCACGAGGAGTTGAAGCGCAAGAAGCGGTCCGAGGCGCCCGAGTTGCCGGTGATGGAGAACCTTCTGGCCAACCGCGAGGACCACATCGTCTACCGCGAGACCCCGGCGGCGGCGGCGGCGAACGACAACCCCTACGGCTTCAAGCTCGACGTGCCGCAGCACAAGTTCAACATGGGCGAAATCTACAATCTCTGCATCGGCCGCGGCACGCTGACCGAGGAAGAGCGCTTCATCATCAACGACCACATCGTGCAGACCATCATCATGTTGGAACAGCTGCCGTTCCCGAAGCACCTGAAGAAGGTGCCGGAGTTCGCCGGCGGCCACCACGAGAAGATGGACGGCACCGGCTATCCGAAGAAGCTCAACAAGGACGACATGTCGCTGCCGGCCCGGATCATGGCCATCGCCGACATCTTCGAGGCGCTGACCGCCGCCGACCGCCCCTACAAGCCGCCGAAAAAGCTCTCCGACTCGATCAAGATCATGTCGTTCATGAAGAAGGACGCGCATATCGACGCAGACCTGTTCGAGCTGTTCCTGACGTCCGGCGTCTACAAGGAATACGCCGAGCGTTTCCTCGATCCGTCGCAGATTGACGAAGTCGACATCTCGCAGTACCTGCCGAAGGGCGGCGGCGACTGAGCGGGGCGAGCCGATGTCTCCCCAGGCATTCTCCCAGGCCGACTTTCACCGCGCCACTACCTACCCCTACCGCATCCCCGGGCGGTCCTTCGTCTTCGACCAGGGCCGCGAACATGCGCTGGGTGCCGGCGACGAAATTCCCGATCTCGCCGGCCGCACGGCGGTTCTCGCCGTCGGTTCCAACCAGTCGCCGGAACAGCTGGCGCGCAAGTTCGGCGGTGGCCAGTGGGGGCCGATCCCGGTGATCCGCTGCGAACTCGACGACTTCGACAGCGTCTACTCGCCGCATATCGCCTCCTACGGCGCCATCGCAGCGACCTTGCAGCACTCGCCCAGCACCACGGTGACATTGTTCGTCACCTGGCTGACCGAGGCGCAGCTCAAGCGCATGCACGAGACCGAAGTGACCAGCGCCAACTATGGTTTCGGCCTTCTGGAAGGCGTCAAGATACGCTGCGAGGCCGGGCCCGGGATCGACGCCGTCCACGTCTA